>JAITPL010000025.1 GCA_031289445.1 Tannerella sp. | reverse complement strand
GTTGTTTCCTTTCCGTCAACCAGAATCAGCGGGTGGTCGGTGGGAGCATTACAATTGATCATAAACTCTTTGACGTCAAGAGTTTCCTTATTCGCGGTCTCATAGTCGATTGCAACCTTGCCTTTATCGCTTTTAATCGTAAAATTTCCGTCGGCATCGCTCGCTACGTCGGTATTCTCGCCGTCAAGAATAATGATTGCGCCGGGAATGACTTTGCCGTCAGGGTCAAGCACCTTACCGCTTATAACCGCGTCCCTGTGCGCCGTTGCAAACTTGAATTTCATTGTATCCAACTGGACTTTCATGGAATCCAAATTGACCATCATGGAATCCAGATTGATTTTCATGATATGCTTGTGCAATTTGATCATTATGGAATCCAACTCCACCGTCATGGTTGAATCAACGCTTGTGTACATGCTTGTCAGGTTGCCTTTTGTATAGACAACCTTAACCGTGTCTTGACTCGCAGTCCTTTCCGGTTGGTCGTCCGCAGCAATCGCATCGTTTACTGCCGTTGTTGCCGCTTCATCCTGTACGGATACACTGTATCTGTACTCAGGCTCCGCAAAAGCCCACGAATACGCCAGTAATGCCGGCGCAATCAATAATACGGCCAATTTCTTAGCCGGTCTGGAATCGTTCTTTTTCATCATGTCAATACGTTTTAATTTATAATAAGAAAATGAGTTAGTCAATGTGAAAACCGGAATCTTGAAGGTGTTGTTAATGAGCGCGGCATTGTAAACCGCCCTCGAATGACCCTTTCCGAGCACCGAACGGTCGGCCAGATATTCATGATTCTGCTTGATGGCCGACAGACAGAGCCACGCAAACGGATTAAACCATAACAGCGTGCAAACAACCTGCGCAAGTACCACATCCATCCAGTGATGCTGTTCGATATGAGCCTTTTCGTGCTCAAGAATCAGTTTCTTTTCCATCTCCGACATGCCCGATTGCATATCCATAAATACGTGTCCGAAAAGCGAAAAGGATGATTTAATGCCCTTCACGTCGATTATGTTGTCCCGATTGTCCGGGTTCCTGTTTATCATCTTCCTGATTTTGTACAAGCCAAGCAAATGATAGGAAAGCAGAAAAACGGCTCCCGACATGTAAAGCCCCGCAAGCAGGAATGTTGTCCAGTCGAAAGGAGGAGGAGGAGGGACAACGGCTTCCATCTGCGTTACCGGCAAGTCTGTGAAAACAAAAGCGGCGGGTTGATATTCAATATCTATATAATAGGTAAAGCGGCACAGCGCCAGAGCGAAGGAGGCCGTCAATCCGGCAAGCAGAAAGAGACGGTTGAATCTGAAAAACAGTTCGTTACGAAGGAAAAAACGGTAAATGAGCCAAAATACCGCAATCCAAATCGAGGACTTCAAGAGGTATATCACTAACGTTTCCATTGCAACTCCTTTCTTGTTTCTTCGAGTAATTCATCCAGTTCTTTCATTGTGAGATTGTTTTCCCTCGCAAAGAAAGACGCCATGGAGGCAAACGAATTATCGAAATAGTTCTTCATTATGCCAAACAGCTGCGACTTTGAATATTCATCCTTCGTAATCAGGGATGAATACACATTGACCTTACCGGAGCTTTCGTGCCTGACAAAGCCCTTGTTCTCAAGAATTGCAAAAACGGTAGAGACCGTAGTCCTTGCCGGTTTAGGCTCGGTGAACTTTTCCAATGCTTTCTGTACGGTGCACTCCTCAAGTTCCCAGAGGATTTGCATGACCTGTTCTTCTGCTTTTGTTAATTGTATCATCTTATTTTCGTTCTAAAAACACTGCAAATATACGTCTAAAAATTTAGACAAACAAATTTATACAGTTAAAGATTGTATAAATGCAAAATATTTGTTGTTTACGAAGAAAAAATCATTACTTTTGCAGTCAAAATAAAAAAGTCAACTCAATGAAAGAGCACCAGAAGTCTTTTACCCGCAGGAATTTCCTGAAATCGGGCGTGATATTAACGGCAAGCATTCCGGCGATGCGCATGTATCCGTTTGCAGCCACAGTAACTAACCGTCAGCAGATGTCGGCCGACGACACTCTCTTTGCCGATTTCAGCAATCCTCCGGCAACCGCCAAGCCTTTCGTGCGATGGTGGTGGAACGGAGACAAGCTGACGGCCAAGGAAATAGTCCGCGAGCTTGATGTGATGCGCGAAGCCGGTATTGGCGGCGTAGAAATCAATCCTATCGCCTTCCCGGGTGGCGACGACCTCGGTATCCCTTCCATGCAATGGCTTTCGGACGAGTGGATAGAGATGGTCAAGGTAGCCCTCAAAGCCGCCGAAGAGCGCGGTATCATCTGCGACATCATCGTTGGCTCGGGCTGGCCTTTCGGAGCCGAAATACTGCAAGGCGACGACCGCTCGCAACTCATAACCCTCGCAAGCCAAAAAATCAAAGGGCCGGGCAAGGTGAAAATCGACCTCGCGAAGATAAAAGAAAGCGCCAAACCCAAGATAGGCTCTCCATGGAAAGGCATGGACATTGATATCTACGACTTCTGCATAGCGCCCTTGCAGATGGATAAAGTCGTAAAACCGCAATGGCTTACTCTCGACCGGACAAAGAACGAGGTTGAGATTGACGCTCCCGCAGGCGAACATATATTATATACATTAGTGAAAGTAACAGGTTTTCAGGCTGTTATCAACGGCGCTCCGGGAGCGGCAGGCCCTGTGCTGAATCATTACAGCAAAGAAGCTACCGAAAAGTTCCTTAACCGCATGTCCGACAAACTGTTCCCTCAACTCAGCGGACTGAAGGGCTTCCGCGCCATGTTCTGCGACAGCATGGAACTGGAAGGCGCTAACTGGTGTCCCGACTATCTCGAAGAGTTCAAGCGCCGTCGCGGTTACGACCTCAAACCGTATCTGCCATACGTGCTCTACAAGGTAGGCCACATGGGTCATATCGACCGTTCAGGAGATATTACCCAACTGAGCGGCAAGGCTCAGGAAGAGATTTCGCGCGTTCGCTATGATTTCTTCACTACCTGCATGCAGATTATCACCGACCGCTTCCTGATAACCTATACGCAATGGTGCAACCGCCACGGCTTCAAATCGCGCATGCAACCCTACGGCAATGAGTTTCATCCTCTCGAAGCTTCGCTCAATATCGACATACCGGAGTGCGAAACATGGATGTGGCGCAATACGGTGAACGACCGCAGCGTCCGCGATTTCGTCAACAGTCCGGGCTATACCAATATCAACAAGTTTGTGGCTTCGGCAACCGCTCTGGCCGGCAAAAAAGTGGTCAGCTGCGAAGAATCGACGAATACAGACCTTGTGTTCAACATGACGCTTGAACAGCTGAAAGTCAATGGCGACCAGAGTAACCTTTCGGGCGTCAATCACTCCATCCTGCATGGTTTCAACTACTCGCCGCCCGAAACGCCTTTCCCGGGCTGGATTCGTTACGGCATGTTCCTTAACGACCGCAATCCGTGGTGGCCTTACTTCAAGCAGTGGGCTGCCTACAAGACACGCCTCTCGGTCGTATTGCAGGAGTCGGTGCCTTTCGCCGACATCGCCCTGTTGCATCCGCTCGCCGATATGTGGACTATCCACGGCCCGCAGCGCGACCCATTCCCCGGACTGCATTATCCGGCCTATCAATACAAGGTTTGGGAGGGTATCCACAAGAACGGTAACTCGTGCGACTATACAAGCGAGAATATTATTCAGCAAAGTGCGGTCGAAAAAGGATTCCTGACTTACGGCAAACGACGCTATAACACACTTATACTGATGGAAGTAGAGACTATGGAACCTGCTACGGCCAAGAAGATATCGAAATTCGTTGCCGGCGGCGGCAAACTGGTTTTTATTGCCAAAGAGCCGTACAAATCGCCCGGATTGAAGAACTTCAAGAGCCGCGACAAGGAGGTAGCCGCTACTATCATTGCATTGAAAAAGGCTCACCCCCAGCGTATCTTTACGGTCGAAGCGCCCGAAGGCAAGGGCGATAACGTCGTGGAATGGTTTGGGAAAGTGCAGCAGCAATGCGGTATCAAGCCATATATGCAGATAGACCGTCCTTCAAAAGCGATTAGCCAGATACGCACTCAAGCCGCCGGTCGCGACATCTTTTTTATCAGTAACGCAAGTTCCGATGAGGCTTTTAAGTTGAAAGTAACTTTTCCCGATTCGCAGGGTAAACCGTGGAGATGGGATCCTGAAACAGGCGAGAGGTTTCCGGCTTCGGCGCTTTCGGAGGGTCTGCTGGAAATCGACTTGCAACCGTCGGAGTCTCAACTGATAGTATTTGATACTAATAACTTCCCCGCCACACTGCAAGCCCGTCTGCCCGTGCCTGCCGAGACAGCGGGTATAGAACTGCGCGACTGGACTTTGCGCCTTGAACATATCGACGGCAGCAAGAAAACGCTCAGCATTCCGGCTCCTTTCGACTTGGTTTCGGACGAGGCTACGGTAGCTTTTGCCGGCAATCTCTACTACGAGAAGCAGTTGCCCTCGAATGTTTCTGAATACAACTGGCTTGACCTTGGGCACGTACATGGCGTCTCGGAGGTCTATATCGACGGCGACAAGATAGGTAACCGCTGGTATGGTCGCCACCGCTACCGTCTTCCCCGGAACAGCGGCGGCAAGCAACTGCAAATCAAAGTTACAACAACAGTAGGTAATTTCCTGAAATCATCCCCCAAAAACGAAACAGGCCAACGCTGGACGCGCGGCCAAAAATTCGC
>JAITPL010000228.1 GCA_031289445.1 Tannerella sp. | reverse complement strand
AGCCGCAAAACGCGACGTTATGCCCGATAACGCTTCCACCTTGCTGTATCTGTGCCGTGCCGGTCTTGCCTGCTATCGTTATCACCTCCGACTTGGCCGGTTTGCCTGTACCGTCACGCTTTGCAGGCGTTGGGTCTTTAAAATTCACCACATTATAAAGCATGTTTTGGATTATCTTCAAAGTGCGAGAGGAACATATTTCGGGTATAATCACTTCGGAATCAAAGTGTTGTACTACCCTGCCGTTTTTCAGTATGTCTTTAACCAAGCGCGGGCGGACCATCTTGCCGTCGTTAGCTATTGCGTTGAAGAACGCAAGCGTTTGAATAGGAGGTATTTGCACCTCGTATCCGAATGACATCCAAGGCAGCGAAACTTGCGACCACTGTTTGTCCTTGGGCCAGCGTAATCTGCCTGTAGCAGCGCCCGGAAGGTCGATTTTCAGGTCGGCGTCCATACCTATGCGATGCAGTCCGTCAACAAATTTCTTCGGATTCCTTTCATAACCTTTGAGAACGATTTTCGCCACGCCTATGTTCGAGGAGTACCAGATTGCCCTCTCGGCAGTGATAGCGCCATAACCGCCGCGATTATTGTTGTGGTCGGTCATGTGTCTGCCGGCATACGTGTAGTTGCCGTTACCTACATCAACCGGCGTCTGCGGCTCTACTACGCCGTCTTCGATTGCAACCATCATTGAAGCAACCTTGAAGGTCGAGCCGGGCGCCAGCAGGTCGGCGACTGCATGGTTCATGCTCTCGGCATAGCGACCGGGACCGACGCGAGCCATGTTTGTGATAGCTTTTATCTCGCCTGTTTTAACCTCCATCACTACGGCAATACCTGCTTCCGCATCTATCGACTTCAGTTTGTCGGTCAATGCTTTCTCGACCATATCCTGAATGTTGATATTGATAGTCGAGCGGATATCCATGCCGTCAACAGGCTCTGTTTCAATCAGCTGAACTGTTCTACCGCCTACTCTCTGCACCGAGCCGACGCCGGGTACGCCTCGCAACAGCGAATCATACTTCATCTCCAAGCCGAAACGCCCTGTGGTAACGCCCTTAGTGTCGCCTTTTGTATCGTCGCCGAAAATTTCGCCAATAGTACGCGAGGCCAGCATTGAAAAAGGTTTTGTCCTCTTAAAGCGCTCGGTAGTATGAAAGCCGCTCTTGTTGCTGCCCAGACGCAGGAACGGATAGTTTTTAATTTCCTGCATGTCGGAATACGAAACAAACTCTTTATCTTTCGAGCCGGAACGTTTAAATATCGGGTAATCGCGCTTCTGCGCCTTTAATCCCTCCAACAGATGCGCCTTGTAGCCCGCCGGCGTACGGTCTTTGAACTTGCGCGAGAGATATATCGCCAGCGAATCGACGCCGTTAGTTTTAGACAGTTTGAATGTATCCACGGCAAAACCTTCGGCCTTGAAATCTATCTCGAGATGGTAAATAGGCGTACTTGTAGCCATGATGCGGTCGTCGTCCGAGTAGAGATTGCCTCGCGCGGGTTTAATAGACCGGTCTATCGGCTTCGTTCTCTCGCCTTCTTTAAGCCATTTTTCTTTTTCTATGACGCTGATTTTGACAGCCGAAAACAATATTGCCGTTGCCATTAGCGATAAGGCTATGGTAACAATGAAATAGCGGAGAAATATGTTGCCGTCTTTCTCGTTGCCTTTAGTCTTGCTTTTCTTTGTATTTGTGTCTGCTGCCTGCTTCATAACCCTTTATTTTTTAAGTTTGTATGGGGGTATGGTCGCTTTCTCAAGGTCCAGGCCTTGACGCTTCACAAGTTCTTCGACCTGCGAAGGCCGGGTGTTGCTTGTCAACTGCGCAGAGATAGTTAGAGACTTGATTTTAAGGTCTCTAAGCTCGCGCTGCAGACTGTCCATTTCGCGTATTTTTATTATGCACGAATAGCGGTTGCTGATATAGAAAAAAAGCAATATTACTATCAGCACAATCATCTTGGTGTGCCTAACTATAAAATCCTCTTTCAATATACCGCCTCCGAGTATATACATCAACGAAATCTTCTTTTTTTTCCTTGCCTCTGCCATATAATTATTGCTTTTAGAGGCGTAAAAGTACATATTATATGCAAAATTTACGGCAATTTACGGAAATAAAGTTTTCAACAGGTATGTTTTGAAACAAAAAATGTATTATTTGTGTATCTACTCCTTAGTCTTAAAGAAAGAATTATTTATTTTCTACAACCAGCCATCGACTTATGCCGCGCTCTTTCTTACTGAATTCTACGCCAATCTTTACAAGTCGGCGATGGTCGGCGGTATAGGGGATAAGGTAGCCGCGGTCATCGATTTGCGCAAGCGCTTCTTCGGCTGTACTGCCGGGCAACATCTTGAACTCGAAAACGTAAATGGCGTCTCTGGTCATTACAACCGCGTCGGCACGACCTTTAGCGCTCTTGACCTCCGTTTGGCAGTATTGACCCATCAATGTGAAGATCAAGTAGAATCCCAATTGATAACTGCGCTCCGACTTGCCTTTGAGGTCGTAGGGGATGGCGGCAAAACGCGCCCGAAGCAATCCCATAAAATCTTCAATACGGCTTTCCCGCAAGGATTTATAGAATTGAGCTGACGAAAAATCCAGTGGATTTTGGTTTTTCAAAGGCAAATACGTAGGCATCAAATCGTTCAGGAAACCGTATTTGACCTCTTCATTGGGGAATCCTAAAATATATGAATTAATATCCTGTTCATAGCCTTTTATAGTCAGATAGCCGCTTTGATAAAGGATTGGCACGGGAGAATACTCACCCACCTTGTACTCGTCAATCCTGTTGGCTTCAATCGAGATGTTGTCTTCAAAATTGCTGATATCCATTTCGCCCGAAGCAATGAGTTTGACAAGATATGTGGGCGTACCGGTCTTGTACCAGTATGTTCCGAAATCTCTGTTGTTGAGAGTACTGAGTAGACTGAAGGGATTGTACATTCCCGCGCTGTTTTTTGCAAAGTGATAGCCGTCGTAGCGGCGGCGCAGTTCG
>JAITPL010000173.1 GCA_031289445.1 Tannerella sp. | reverse complement strand
AAGGATGAAACGGTGGATGTGCCGGAAGATGAATGGTACGCGGGCGGCAAGTTGGGTACGGTCTTTAACGCTACCTCTTATGCTTACGAGCAACCGACGGATGCTGTCACAGGCGCAGGCATGTCGCAGGCTTTCAAGAGCGGCGAATACTTTTTCGAGCGCGATTTCAATCAAAACCCCGACGGCGCATTCTGCGGTCTCGGGCCTCTGGCGGTGCGGACGGGCTGCCTGTACTGCCATCCCAACTACGGACACGGCGCACGTCAAACCGAATATCGCTCTTCGCAACGCGGCAACGGCTATCTGCTCGTCATCACCGACGAAACGGATACCTATCTCAGTTCGCTGACCGGTATGCCCCAGACCATAGCCGTGCGCCCTTTCAAACCGCCTGTTGACGAAACAAAAATCAAAATCGACTGGCTGACATACAGCGACGAATGGGGTAACCGCTTTGCCGACGGCGAGGCGTATGAACTCATCTATCCCGAAGTAAGCATACCGGAAGACGCCTATTACGTGCCTCTCGAAGTACTCAGGAACGGCTCTACTGTTACCGTCCCTCACTCCGGTGTTCGCGTGAAGCTGGAATCGACGATAGGCGTTTACGGCACAGGTCTGCTCGACGCCATATCCGCCGCCGACCTCAAAGCCGAATATGCACGTCAGGAACAGGCCGGCGTAAAGCTCAATACCGCTATCTTCGCCAACGGCGAATGGGTCAAGACTTACGCCACCACCACGCACCCGCTGCGCTTCACTTATGCACTTAGTCGCGGGCCGCTTCAGGACGGCGCCGGAGCCAACGCAATCTGGAACATCACTAACGTGACCCGCTCCAACCGGCGCTATCATTACATGACCGAGACCTACGCGCGTACTGCCTCGAAAGATGCCGAAGTTCAGTCTGAATTTTACAAGTTCTTTCCCGAACAAAACAAGACCGGCAAAGTGGAGGACGACATCTACAACTATCTTATGGCTAAAGATTTGGCTGTAGAGATGAGCGATAACGACTATATGAATTTTATGATCTGGCATCGCGGATTAGCCGTTCCCGCCGCTCGCAACCTCGACAAACCGCAGGTGCAGAAAGGCAAGAAACTGTTCACCGAAATCGGCTGCAACTACTGCCACCGCCCGACCTGGACTACTGGCGAGGACAATGTCAGCGATCCCAGCGGCTTCTTTGCCGAGAACGACAGCCGCCTGCCCCGCTATCCGAATCAGAAGATTTGGCCTTACACCGATATGGTGCAGCACCGTCTTTCGATGAAAAACGACATACGTACCGGATGGTGTCGCACGACGCCGCTATGGGGTCGCGGACTGAGCCGCCTCGTTACCGGCGCAAGCGACCGCCTGCATGACTGCCGCGCCCGCACCGTCATCGAAGCTATAATGTGGCATGGCGACGCCCAGAGCGACGCTCGCCAGTCAATATCCAAGTTTAGAGAACTCACTAAAGAAGAACGCGAGGCAATCTGCGAGTTTATAGAATCAATATAAAGTTTAGCCCGATTGCTGCGGCGATTACAGGCTCGGCAATCTGCGAATTTATAGAGTCAATATAAAGTTTATACTCGATTTTGGCTGTTTCTAATAAATAATGCTTATCTTTGCATCGCATCAAATAGTAATATCATGGCAAAAGGTTACGAAGAACCCGTTGGAGGGTTACATAATGTGCTGGCAGTCGGAACGACGCTGAAAGGTACTATCGAGACGGAATCGGACTTCCGACTCGACGGTAGGGTTGAAGGTGAAATCTTCTGTAAGGGAAAGATTGTAATCGGCCCGAAAGGAAGCGTTAACGGTAATATCAGAACCGTTAACGCCGAGATTTTCGGACGGATGGAAGGTACAATCCACGCAAGCGAGAATTTAGTTCTCAAGGCGGGGGCTGACCTGAAAGGCGACATCTTTATACAGACGCTCGAAATAGAGCCGGGAGTGAAACTCAACGGCTCTTGTACGATGGCCGGCAAGGAAGGCGCTGCATCTCAACCTGTACAACAGGCTGTTAATCAGCAGAAACCGACAGGTAAATAAGACTATCGCCCGCTGTCGGCGATTATCTTGCCGATTTGTTCGTTGAAGTTGCTGTTTCCAAGTAACTTCTCTAAGGTTATGTGCATACGGTAACACCAGTAATTATCGGGGTTGGCGGGCACATTGATACGTTCGGCGGAGGCGTCGGGGCGGCGCAAGCTGTTGTCCATAGCAAGCCAATCCTGCAAAGGCATAACGGTCAGCATCGAAGGCGCTTGCAGGTGGTTGCGCAGTATTTGCCCGGCTATCTCGGCGGTACATTCCGCAGGAGCTTCGCCGGACAGATGCAGCACGTTGTTATAGTATCTCTGCGTGCGGTCGCGGTCTTCCGTCCACCATGCCCGCAGAGGCGACATGTCGTGGGTGGATGTGGTACAGACCGAATAGTAAGGCAACTGCTTGAGGTCGGCAAACTCCAGGCCGAATGTCTTGGGAGCGCGTTCGAGTTCGAGAGAGAGGATTTGCAGCTTTTGCATCACTTCGTGCACCGAGTCGGGTATCATGCCAAGGTCTTCGCCGCAGACAAGCATCTCGGCGCTGTTGATAAGCGGAGTAAGCCTTCGCAGAGCTGTCGCTTTCCAGAAATCATTGTGGCGGACGAAGTAGTAATCGTGATAGAGACGGTCGAAAGCCTGCCGTTCGCTGTCCTTGAGTTCGGTGTAAACGTATGACTTATAGGCGGATATACGCGGGTGATAATGACCGGTTTGATATGGGTCTTCGAGGAAGAGTACCTCATTGGCTACCCGCATCAATCCGTCGCGAAGAGCGCCTTCGGGCAGTATCTTTTTTAGCTTTCTTTGAGTTGAATGCAATTCATTGAGCGCCAGATGTTCTACTCCGTCCGCATCCATATATTCTTCGAGATTGTTAGCCTCGTCGCCAAAAAATTCCTTTAAATATTTCACATGCACGCGAGGACGAAGCCGTAACCGGTCGAAAGGCAGTCCGTACCGCTCTATTTCATCGACCGACAGCGGCAACGAGGGCCGGAAATGCCCGCAGAGGCCTTCGACATAGTCGCGCGGAATCTCCCAGATGCGGAAGAAGCCGAGTATATGGTCGATGCGGAAACTGTCGAAATAATCGGCAAGTTTGGCAAAGCGTCGCTTCCACCAAAGGAAGCCGTCGCGCTCCATCACATCCCAGTTGTAGGTAGGGAAGGACCAGTTTTGGCCGGTATCCGAGAAATCGTCGGGGGGAGCGCCCGACTGTCCCTGCATGTTGAAGCAGTCAGGCTCGGTCCATGCCTCCACGCTGTCGCGATTGACGCCGATAGGTATGTCTCCCTTGAGGATAATACGACGGCGGCGGGCATAGTCGGACACTTCGCGAAACTGCTTGTGAAGCGTATATTGAACGAAAAAAATATATCTCAGTTCCTCGTATGCCGGATGTCCGGGCTTGCAGAATTGCTCAATCTTTTCGCGCCTGTAATCGGCATATTCACCCCAGCGGCGAAAGTTAGCCCCACCGTTATTGTCGCGCAAAAATGCAAAAGCGGCGTATGGTATAAGCCAGTCCTGATTGTCGGCTATAAAATTATTGAAAGCGCTGTCGTTCAGGATATTTTCCTTTTCCTGGGCATAAAACTCCCTGTAATACTCCGTTTTGTATTGCTCAACCGACTTATAGTCAACCGTTTCACAGGCATTCAGTTCGCGGCGGAGCTTTTCGTAGCGGGCGGCCCGTTTGCGGTCTTTCAATGCGCCCATAGCCGGAATGTTGATAAACAGAGGGTGCAGGGCATATATCGAGATGGCGCTGTAAGGATAGGAATCGGCGGAAGTATGTGTGCGGGTAGTGTCGTTAATCGGCAATATCTGGATAAGACGCTGTCCGGTGAGCGCAGCCCAGTCGATTAGCAGGCGCAAGTCGCCGAGGTCGCCGAAGCCGAAGCTGTATTCGGAACGCAGCGAAAAGACAGGTATGACCACCCCGCAGGCTTTCCACAGAGCGGCATTGTGCGCGATAGCAGGCGTCCGTAGCGGATAGTCGATGATGACGGTATCTCTTTCGGAAAGGCCTTCCAAGCGTCGGTTGTCGCCCTCCTCCCAATAGCAGAGACAGCCCGAAGCGCTGTCTCTGACTATGAATTTATATTCGAGCGGGAAGGTAACAGCGTCGGCGTCGATGCTCGCTTTCCATTGCGGATAGAGGTTGGCGGACAAGGCTATAGCTTTCGCAGGGTCCCAATTGCCCAAACAAAGCTGATTACCGGCTATACAGACCGTCTGCCCCTCCCGAATAGAAGGCGCAAACAAACGAAAAGTAATCGTTCTACTCATTAGATGTAGCGTTTCGTTCTACTTATTACATGCAGCGTTTCGTCATCCGCATTTGGAAGCTCCGCAGTTGCGGCATCTCAAACATCCTTCTTCAAAGACAAGGGTCTCGGCGTTACAGGTAGGGCATTTCTGTCCCCTGGCCTCTGTGCCGTTAACGACGTACTTCTTCAAAGCCCGCTCTACGCCTGCCTTCCATGTATTGATATTCTCGTCGCTGAGTTCCATGCCCTGCACAAGTTTGACTACCTGATCGATAGGCATTCCGTAGCGCAGGACGCCGGATATAAGTTTGGCATAGTTCCAGTATTCGGGGTCGAACTTGCTGTCCAAACCTTCGATAGTCAGTTTGAAACCGCGCTTGTTGCGGAACTGAAAATCGTAATGTTTATTTCCCTGTTCATCGTATCTCTTTATTATTGAGCCTTTTTCGACGTTTTTAGGCAACATTATACCCTCGTCGTCGTCGGCTAAACCTGTAAAAATCTCGTAAGGACGGTCGTTCAACAAGCCCACGAAAGCAATCCATTTGTCTTTATTGTTCTGAAACTTGACTACATCGGCTTCGAGTTCGCGCGGCCGCTTGGCCATGATGATAGGCGGCTCCCAGCAGCCCGGGTCTCCTTTCTCCTTCTTTTTCTTGTCGGCCATCGAAATAAGCACTCCCGAACGCGAGCCTTCACGATAAACGGTACACCCCTTGCAACCGCTCTCCCATGCTTTGATATATAGCTCGTTGACGAGTTCTTCCGATGCGTCCTCGGGCAGATTGATAGTAACGCTGATCGAGTGGTCAACCCACTTCTGAATACGTCCCTGCATACTTACTTTCATCAGCCAGTCCACATCATTTGAAGAGGCCTTGTAGTAAGGCGACTGCCGCACCATGCCATCAATCTCTTCTTTAGTATAGCGTCTGGAGGGCGCGAATCCGTTGGCCTCCATCCATGTAACAAACTTGTGGTGGAAAACGACAAATTCCTCGAATGCATCACCCTGCTCGTCCACATAATCGACACGCGAATGAGCGTCGGTAGGGTTGACCTTGCGGCGGCGCGTATAAACAGGCATAAAAACAGGCTCAATGCCTGATGTAGTCTGCGACATGAGACTTGTCGTACCGGTCGGCGCGATAGTGAGGCAGGCGATATTGCGGCGTCCATACGTTTGCATATCTTCGTATAATTGAGGGTCGGCTTCTTGCAGTCTATTGATAAAAGGATTTCGGGCTTCGCGTTTGGCGTCGTAAACCTTGAAAGCTCCGCGTTCCTTAGCCATCAGTACCGACGAGCCGTAAGCCGCCAGCGCAAGCATTTTCTGCACCTCTTCGGCAAATTCCGTCGCCTCTTCCGTGCCGTAGCGCAGATTGAGCGCCGCCAGCATGTCGCCTTCGGCAGTGATACCAACGCCTGTGCGTCGCCCTTGAAGTGTTTTCTCCTGTATCTTCTCCCAGAGACGCCGCTCGTTGTGCTTTATATTGTCGTCTTCGGGATCCGAATCTATCTTGGCAAGTATGCGTTCGATTTTCTCGGCTTCGAGGTCTATAATATCATCCATAATACGCTGTGCATAAGCGGCATGTTTCTTGAAAAGGTCGAAATTGAACTTCGCATCGGGCGTAAAAGGCTTATCTACATAAGAATATAGATTGATAGCCAACAGTCGGCAGCTATCGTAGGGACAGAGCGGTATCTCGCCGCAAGGATTGGTCGAAACCGTCTTGAAACCGAGGTCGGCATAACAGTCGGGCACCGATTCCTTGATGATGGTATCCCAGAACAGCACTCCCGGCTCGGCTGATTTCCATGCGTTATGAATGATTTTCTTCCACAATTCGGATGCGTTGATTTCTTTTTTCACTCTGGGATTAGCGGCGTCAATAGGGTATTGTTGTATGTATGGAGTGCCGTTGACGACGGACTTCATGAAGTCATCGTCAATCTTGACCGATACATTGGCGCCGGTTACCTTGCCTCCCACCATCTTGGCGTCAATAAACGATTCGGAATCGGGATGTTTGATAGAAACGCTAAGCATCAGCGCTCCGCGACGCCCTTCCTGCGCCACCTCGCGAGTAGAGTTGGAGTAGCGCTCCATGAAAGGCACCAGACCTGTGGAGGTCAGCGCCGAGTTCTTGACAAGCGAATCCTTGGGTCGCACGTGCGAGAGGTCGTGTCCCACGCCGCCGCGTCGCTTCATCA
>JAITPL010000135.1 GCA_031289445.1 Tannerella sp. | reverse complement strand
TAAAGTATGCGATTCTTGACGCAAGTATTGGTTGTGTAAGCTGCTATGGTAGGGCCGAAGAGTTCGCCCCAGAGCCTTGCTACGCGATGTTCAAGCATCTGATGATAGAGTTCCGGCCTGTCCTGCCAGAAAAGCCTCAACATCTCGTTTATCCGTACCGTATTCCTTCGTACCATAATTATTAATTGAGGGTGGTGTTCACTTCTCCACGTTCAACATGAAAGAGCGAGTAGTCGTGATGCATGGATTCGAGGATACGGTCGAGGTATTTGCGGTTGGTGTCGGTGATAAATATTTGACCGAAGCGGTCGCCTCCGACGAGGCCGATGATTTTCTCTACGCGGTCGGAATCAAGTTTGTCGAAGATATCGTCGAGCAGCAGGATAGGCGTAGTAGCTCCTTGCGCAACCATGTAGGAGAACTGCGCAAGTTTGAGCGCTATAAGGCAAGTCTTGTTCTGCCCCTGCGAGCCGAAGCGTCGAATAAGCCGCTCGTCAAGCATCAGTTCGACGTCATCCTTATGAACGCCCACGGATGTGTATCCGAGTATCATGTCGCGTTGGCGCGAATCCCGCAGTGCAAGAGCGAAGTCTCGACCGTCGAGCCGCGTGATGTATCTCAGACTGACTGTCTCGTCGGAACTGCATATCAGGCGATAATACTCGTTGAAGAGAGGGATAATACTGTCAAGCATCATCGCGCGTTTGGCGTGAATCTGCTCGCCGTGCGCCTGCATCTGCATCTCAAGCACGTCGAAGAGCGAGGCGTCGGACATCTGTTCGCGCAGCAGAGCGTTACGCTGGCTTAGCGCCTTGTTGTACTGGATAAGCGAGTTGAGATAAGGGCGGTCGTGCTGCGAGATAATCATATCGACGAAGCGACGGCGCTCATCGCTGCCTCCGTTGATAAGCTCGGCGTCGGCAGGCGACACCATCACAAGCGGCAACAAACCTATATGCTCCGACATGCGCTCGTACTCTTTCTTGTTGCGCTTGAACTGCTTGCGCTGACCGCGACGGATAGCGCAAAAGACCTCCTCTTCGCGACCGCCACAGTCATAGACGCCTTGCAGGACGCACAGCTCCTCATCGTCGCGTATCACCCTCGAATCGGGTGCGTTGTTATGGCACTTGGTGAACGAGAGATAGTAGATTGCATCAAGGAAGTTGGTCTTTCCCATGCCGTTGTTTCCGAAAAAGCAATTCAAGTTTCCCGAAAACCCGACTTCGGCTTGCGTTATATTCTTAAAATTAATTATGGATAACTTGCTTATTATCATACATTTATCGTTTGGTTGCAAATAAATTTCACCTACAAAAGTAAAAAAAATTGCTCGATTTGCATGATAATTCGGTAAAATAGAGTAATTTTGTGGCCTGAAAATTCAAACTACATATATTTTTTTATGGCAAATCAACATTCTGAAAAGAAAGCAACAACCGCTGAAAAGGAAGTAGGCGAGTTAGTTTCACGTTCCGAGCAGTTCATCGAGAACAACAAAAAGAACATCTCTTACGGCATACTTGGCCTTATGGCTATCGTAGCCGCAGTGATGGCGTACAATTATCTGTATCTGCAGCCCAGAAGCAAAAACGCTTCCGTGGCGCTCTACAAGGGAGAACAGTACTTCCAGAAGGACTCGTTCAACCTGGCATTGAACGGAAACGGCGTTGACTACGACGGTTTCGAGCAGATCATCGACCAGTACGGAGGCACGAAGTCAGCCAACCTTGCGAAGGCTTACGCGGGCATCTGCTACTACAAGACCGGCGAGTACCAAAGCGCTATCAAGCTTCTGGGGTCATTCGACAGCGACGACGACAATATTGCGCCTGCAATCATCGGTTTGATAGGCGACTGTTACGTCGATTCGGGTGATACGAAGCAGGGTATATCGTTTTTCGAGAAAGCGGCATCCAAAGCGTCGAATGACTTCATCAGCCCTATCTATCTGAAGAAGGCAGGCATAGCTTACGAAAGCCTGCAACAGTATGACGCCGCCGTGAAGGCGTACACCGCTATTAAGGAGCGTCATGCGGCTTCGATGGAAGCAATGGATATCGACAAGTACATTGTACGTGCGCAAACAGCCGCCAAGAAATAGAGCTGATGGCGACGACTAATCTCTCGGCTTATGACTTTGACGGCGTTCCCGACGGCTCGAAGATGCGCGTCGCTATCATCGTCTCGGAATGGAACCGCAATGTTACCGAACGGCTGCTCGAAGGGGCTGTCGAGACCTTGCAGCGACATGGCGTTGCGGCGGATAACATCAAGGTTTACCGCGTTCCAGGTAGCTTTGAGCTGACATTCGGTGCGCAGCAGGCGGCCAAGTACGGCGATGTCGATGCGGTCATTATCTTGGGCTGCGTCATCCGTGGAGAAACGCCACATTTCGAATACGTCTGTCAAGGCGTAACCGAAGGCATTACAAGGCTCAACGCAACACAAGATATCCCTGTGATATTCGGGCTTTTAACTACCGAAAACATGGCTCAAGCCGAAGACCGTGCAGGGGGTAAATTAGGCAACAAAGGAGACGAATGTGCAGTAACTGCGATAAAATTATTCGATTTTATTTGCATATTAAAAAAATAGTCCGTACCTTTGCAGCGCTTTAAGAGAAAAAAAGGGCAGTTACCAGAGTGGCCAAATGGGGCAGACTGTAAATCTGCTGGCTTACGCCTACGGTGGTTCGAATCCATCACTGCCCACATTCTTGCTTGAAGTTAGAAGGTAGAAAGTAGAAGTTAGAAACGGAGGTTGTAAAAGGCTTGTACTGAAATCTATAATGCGGAAGTAGCTCAGTTGATAGAGCATTAGCCTTCCAAGCTGAGGGTCGCGGGTTTGAGTCCCGTCTTCCGCTCCAATACTAAAAACATCCATCGCCGCGGCGGTGGATGTTTTTTTCGTTTGG
>JAITPL010000041.1 GCA_031289445.1 Tannerella sp. | reverse complement strand
CCTTACGACAAGACACAAACTCATCGCCTCTCTCTTTGATAGTGAATTTTGGATTAGGGTGAATCAATGACGAAGTCAGGAGTGAAGGCACGAACGTGAGTGGAAGCAAATCGGTCTGTTTTCTTATACGCGAGACGATGGAAAGTATTTGCCGCTGAACAAGCGCCAACAAACCTGCAATGATGCCCGCTCCCAACCATGGCGTTAAATAAAATTGCGTCAGCAGGCGCGATATGTATTCAGCCAATCCGCCCGGAGAAGACAGCGTGTCCGACAGATATTCAAAAGTAAACATAAACATTTGAAACTGTTCCTGATATATCAAGTGATACTTATAGAAGCAGCCGAAAAACACAAATGCCCCTGCTCCCAAAGCAAGAGTAAGGATGAGGTTTAGAGTAGATACGGTTAATCTCTTTTTCATACGCAAAAGTACATAAAAATATTGAGATTTCCAAATACGAGAGATGAAAACATTTTTTTTACAAAGAGAGATAGAGTGATACGGAGTGAGGCAGAGTAGGGTAGGGTAGAGTAGGGTAGAGTGAGGCAGAGCGAGGGCAGAGTGAGGGCAGAGTAACGTTCAGAATTAATGACCGATGCAGATTTAAGAAGAAAAGAGACAGGACTCGAGCCTGTCTCTTTCACAAAAAACCTAAACAATCATTGCGCTGTAAATAACCAGTACCATGCAACTCCAGGCTCACCTTCCCAGCGATGAGCCACTGTCATCTGTTTGTCATCCATCGACAGTATATGATATTCGTAAACACGGGATTTATCCGGCTCGTTGGGAGAATATCCGGCCAATAAATAGACGTCCTGAGTAGTGAGAGTACCTATGGACCACCCATCTATTTTCTTTCCCATATTTACTTTATAAGTGCCTTCAACGGTTGAGCCGTCGGCAAGTGTCAGTGTCAGTTTGCCGTCGCTGGTAAATGCCATCGAGGCGCCTGCTCCTTCGCCGGGTTTCTGATCGTTGACGCCGGCTGCGTCCATTGTCCACCATGCAGGGCCGCTTCCGGTATCGCCTCCGTTACCGAAGACTACGCCGCTGCCCCAGCCCCAAGTCTTTGCAGAGCCGCCGCTGAGGAAGGCCATCTGTTCGGAGTTGTCGGCCAGTGTGAAACCTTCGGGGCGGAACATCCAGAAGTTGGCTTCGCCGTCCGGACTGTCCGGTACGCCATTACCCGATACATTGGCCAGCACTAACTGGTCTTCGGCCAGGGTAATGATATAAAACTCGTAAGCATCGCCCGCCGCGTTGTTTATCGAGACGGCATGTGGAATGGTAGCTCCTTTCAGGGTTAGTATGCCTTCCGACCATCCACTGACTTTTTTGCTCAAGTTGAAGGAGAAAGTACCCTTCTGTTGAGTTCCGTCGGCCAGTGTTTTGGTAATGATGGCGCCCCCATCCAGAGAGAAGGTCAGTTTGGCGTCCCATTCGTCAAATTCGCCGTATTCGGGTCCCCACCATGTTGCCGACTTGTCGTTCACTGCTCCGCCAATACCGTACGGATGGTTATTATCGGTAAAGGCGTCGAACACCCACGTTTTCGAGCCGTCGCCGATAAACAGATCCATGCCGGTAACTTCAAACACAATAGATTCCACGTTTACAATGATATCTTTGGTAATAGTAGAGCCGTCGCCGTTTTTGCCGGTAAACTGAATGGTCAAATCGCCGGTAGCCGTTACCAGCACTTCATCATAAGCCTTGGATGTTGTACCGGTGCCATAGTTCCAACTCGAAAGTACAGGACTATGGTTTTCAAGAATAATCTTATTCGACCTTACGCCGTTGACAACGAGAGGCGTTGCCGTAACGTTCAACTGGTCGGCTGTAATAGAGCCTTTCAACTCGTCTCTATTTTCTACAGGGTCGCAAGCCATCAACAGGGCTGCCCCTAAAAAAACAAGTATTTTATTCATTTGTTCTATTTTTTTCTGTTATACATTCTTTTACCATCCTGTAAATTCCTGGGCTGCCGTTCCCCATCCCTTTGTCTGTTCAAGTACGCCGTCCGAGAGGTTTATTTCCGAAGTCGGTATAGGGAAGAATCCATTGGTTTCGTTATAGCGTGCGCCATATCCGGTACCGAAGTTTTTCATTATGTCGGGCAATCCGCGATTGTAGATATTTATGCCCGCCTGTTTTTCCAGTAGTGCAGGCGCTTCGCCCCATCGCCGAATGTCGGCCCATCGTCGGCCTTCAAAGGCCAGTTCAAAGCGCCGTTCCCTTTTCAGGGCGTCCAATGAATATGTTACAGCCGGAAGTTTGGCGCGGGCGCGTACCTTGTTGATACCGTCGGCATTTTCCTTCAGTTCGGATTGCATCAGAAGAGCGTCGGCAAAACGGATAACAATCAAGTCCTGCACCTGACGGAGCTGGAAGTTGTCATTATTTGTCCACATCAGCGACGAGAAGGAATTTTTCAATGTTCCTTCGCTGTCGTGAGCGCGGATACAGATATATTTCTTTTGCCAGAATCCTGTCTCTTCCATTTGCTTGTCGGCTCCGTAAATAAAATTCTTGCATTCGTCTTCTACATCCAGTATAGATGCTTTGCGGCGCATATCGTTAGGCTCGGCTCTTTGCCATTCGGTCCACAGAGTGGAATTGACAGGGCCTGCGCCCCAGCCTACGCCAAAGGGAAAGGTATCTTCGCTTCCATTATCGGCGCGAAGTCCGAAGTGCAGAATGTATTGATTGGAGAAACCGATAATGGTGCCCCAGTCGGCCATGTTGGAAGCTTTCACTGCGAACACGTGCTCTGTATTGCCGGCGCCGTCCGGTACCCAGGTATTTCCTGAAGCCGACAGGTCTTTCACGTAATCATATTCGGCAGCGGTATATGGATTGGAGTATGGCCACAGCCGGCGGAAGTCGTCCAGCAGGTCGTGTCCGCTATTGGCTACGCAGTCGTCTATCCATCCTGTCACCTCCGATTTGGTTATCGCTCCAGCATTAGCCTCGCCTGTACCGTCACCCAAAGGCAGGTCGGCCTTACCGTAGAATCCGGTATAGAACAGGAATATCCGCGCCATCAACGCTTCGGCCGCCCATTTGGTGGCATGTCCCGACGGCAGCGAGTTGTATTTGTTTGAAGGCAACAGGTTAATCGCCTCCTTCAAATCGTACGCTATCTGCCCATATACGAGATCGATATTTGTGCGCGGGACATTCACAGGGTCGGTTTTAATAACCAAAGGTATTTCGCCAAACATTTCCGCCAGTTCGTGGAGGAAGAAAGCGCGAAGATAATAAGCCTCTCCCTTGTAGCGGTTTAAGGTAGCTTCGTCCACCTCGCAGTTGTCCAGCGTTTGCAAGGCCATATTAGCCCTGAACACTCCTTTATAGCGAGCGTCCCAAAAAGTCTTGTACTGGTCGGGACCTACGTTCATCAGATGATCCATGGCCATAAACTGTTTGTCGTTTTCGCCGCCTCCGCCCAGACGCTCGTCGGAAGCCAGTTCTGCCGCATACAGATATGTGTTTTGCGGGTCGGATATAGCCATGCTCAATGTAGCGTATATCCCTGTGATCATATTGTCTGCATCTGCCGATGTGATAGGGAAGTTTGTCGTATCCTTCTTAGTCAGGTTTTCCGTGTCCAGAAAATCATCACAACTAACCAGTATCCCTAAGACTGCAATAATTAATACTATCTTTTTCATATTGTAATCCTCGTTTTAAAATTTAATATTAACGCCTACCAGATATTTCCTTGTTGAGGGGTAGAATCCCAAATCTATACCGCTTGACCAGTTATAATCTCCACTGTTGTCGTTAAAATTATATCCTACTTCAGGATCCATGCCTGAGTAACCGGTGAAAGTAAATAGATTCTGTGCCGTCACAAACAGGCGGACCTGTCCTAACGGGAGGCTCGGATATAAATGTTTGAAGTCGTATCCAAGTGTTATGTTCTGTATTTTCACATAATCGGCGTCTTCAAAATAGATGTCCGATATGTACTGCCAGTTGCTGTGGCTGCCCGAAGTGATTCGCGGCAACTTGTTGGAAGTGCCTTCGCCGTGCCAGCGTCCGAAAATGTCTGTCGTATAGTTCTGCAACGGACTGTCAGCAAACGACCGGTACGATTTGGCTATCTGCATGCCGAATGCGCCGTAAGCCGTCAGCGAGAGGTCTAGTCCCTTGTATCCGAAAGATAAGGTAAGACCGCTGTTGAAATCGGGGGTCGGGTCTCCCAGCATTACTTTATCGTCGTCGGTGATACCTCCGTCGCCGTCTTCATCGCGGAATATGAGGTCGCCGGGTTGAGCCGAATCCAGCACGCCCTTATTGGCAGCCCTATATTCATCAATCTGCGCTTGATTCTGGAATACGCCGTCGGTCTTGAATCCCCAGAAAAAGCCGATGGGTTTGCCTACTTCTGCGCGAAACATTTCTGTCGTGCCCTGACTAAGTACATTTGAAGGGCCGTGAATGATTTTTTCGGTATTGGCGATACGGAGCACTTCGTTTTTGTTCTGCGAAATATTCCAGTTGACGCTGTACGTGAAATTACCTACCTTGTCTCTCCAGTCCAATCCCAACTCAATGCCTTGGTTTAATACGTCTCCTCCATTGATGTAGGGAGCGCCGGTACCGTAGGAAGATAACATCGGAGCTACTACTAACCAGTCTTTGGTGGTTTTTCTGTACCAGTCGAAGTTGACTCCCAAGCGGGTACGCAGGACGCGGGCGTCGAAACCGAAATCCAACTGTTCGGAAGTCTCCCATGTTACGTCCGGATTGGGAAGAATATCGGCGTATGCTCCTGTGGTCGGCGATTCCTTGGTGTCGCCGAAATAATAGGAGTTGCTGTTATCCATCGCAATTGTGGCAAGATATTGGAAGTTGCTGATGCTTGCATTACCGTTCTGTCCCCAACTGCCTCGCAGCTTTAAAAAGTCGAGACCCTTATCGCGCAGCGATTCCATAAAATTCTCGTTGGTTATGACCCAGCCGGCCGAGAATGATGGGAAATATCCCCAGCGATGCCCGCGGGCGAAGTTTGACGATCCGTCTGTACGCAATACGACCGATGCCATGTAGGTTTCCTTGTAGTTGTAGTTGACTCGTCCGAAGAAAGAAGCCAAAGCTCCCTGTCCCCATGGCGAGCCGCCAACCGTGACTTCACTTAATGCCGTCGGTTTGGCATTGGAAATGTAAGCATATTTAAACTGACCCGGGAAAACACTGTTGGCTGCCGAAATATTCATATCCTGACCCATACCCCATTTTTCCAGAGACTGCCCGACTACGGCGTCAAAGGTATGTACTTGATCCAGAATGAAATTATAGCTCAGCGTATTTTCCCATGTGATGCTGTAACCGGCATTTCCGCTTTGATTGATCATGTCGGTGCTTACAACGTCTTCCGTGGATAAGTTGCGTATTCCGTTGTATCCGTTATTTTGGTACGAGCTTTGCTTGTAGCCGAAAACAGAGCGGTATTTCAGGTTCTTTATCGGCTGTATCTCAATGTACGCGCTTGCATTAAGCGAGGAGCTTCTTGAAAAGTTGTTGCCTATATTACTCAGAGCCATTGCGGCAAGCGGGTTGCCGATAGAGCCTTGCAGATTCCATCCTTCGCGCGATTTGTCTGTCTGGTCGTACCAGCCGCCGTTCCCGTTATATATCGGCAATAATGGCGTAGTAATGAGCAAGTCGTGTACCGAGTTGTAGAACATGTTGCCTGTAGCCAGACTGCCCTTGTTGGACGAATGCGTAAACAGTATGTTTTCGCCTATCTTTATCGCGTCAAAGTCATTGACTTTAAGCAGTACATGTTCCGAATTTACGCGGGCCGTGTAGCGTTTGTAACTTGGATCGACCTGCTTGCCTACAATTCCTTCCTGGTCAACGTATGAAAATCCAAGTGAAAATTTAGATACATCGTTACCGCCAATAAGGTTGAACGAGTGATTCTGTACCGCGGCGTCCTTGTTAAGCGATTCTTTAAGCCAGTTTGTGCCTGCCCATGTTCCGTTGTTGATTCCGTCCAACAGGTACTTGGGGATTTCGTTCGACCAGTTATATACGCCGTTCCCTTCATTGAAGCGTGTTTCGTCCTCAATCACCATGTATTCCCTGGCGTTTAGCAGCGGAGGCATCTTGTAGATGTTCTGCACTCCGTAATAGCTGTCGTACGAAAGCTGTATCTTGCCGGATTTGCCTTGCTTGGTCGTTACCAGAACTACGCCGTTAGCGGCGCGCGCTCCATAGATGGCGGCCGAAGCGGCGTCTTTCAACACGTCAACCGATTCTATATCCGAAGGGTTGAGGTTATTGATGTCTATGCCGGCTATTCCGTCAACAACATACAGTGGTTTGGCGTCGCCGATAGTACCCATTCCGCGGATAGTTACATTGAAGCCTTCGCCCGGCTTGCCGGACTTCTGCACAATGTTCACACCCGGCGTTTGGCTTTGCAATGCGCCCAAGGCAGAGGTCGAGTTTCGTTTTTGAATGTCGTCTCCGCTGACTTGCACGGTAGCGCCGGTTAACAGCTTCTTCTTCATCACGCCGTAACCCACGACCACGACTTCTTCCAAAGCCTGAGTGTCTTCGCGTAGCGTGATTTGTAAAAACGTTTGATCCCCGACCGTAATCTCCTGATTGCTATAGCCGATATACGATATTTGCAATATCGGATTGCTACCGGTCAGATTAAGCGTGAATTTTCCGTCCTCGTCGGTGATGATACCGTTTGTTGTACCTTTCTCGACGATGTTGGCACCGATAACCGGCTCTCCGGTATCGTCAACTATCACGCCGGTAATCTGGCGCGTTTGTTGCTGTGCAACTGCAATTGGAGCTGTGGACGTGCGTTTTGAAAGAATAATGTTCACACCTTCCATTGCGTAGGATAAGCCGGTGTTCTCGAAGAGTTTATCCAACACTTCGCGTACAGGCTTGTTTGTCGTTCGGATAGAAACCTTGCGTTCCAGATCGATATCTACGTTTGATATGAATAGATAATCCGTCTGATGCTCGATTACATCCAGCACCTCTTTAAGCTCTGCCTGATTTTTGTTCAGGCTTACTCTGGCATTCTGTGACTTGGCGTCTTCCGCCAGTACAAAGCCGGATAAGAATAATAATAGACACATTGATATTCTCATGATTCTAAAAATTTGGAGATATTCTGTGTATTTCTGCAAAATTACCTCTGTTAATATAAAATTTTTCATTATCTTTGTTCGTTTTTTTAAGTAAATAATAAGTATGTTTCTCTATGTACTTGTTTGAATCGGTGGGTGTTAGCGCACTCGCCGGTTCTTTGTTTTTCAATAGCTTCTTTCTTTTTCCATAGGCATTCGGGTATTAGTGATTAATAGATGTAAATTGTATTGGTATCTTCGTCACGCTTGTACGTGAAGCGGAAATCGTTTTGCAGTACACGCAGGGCGTGATCTACTCCGTCGGCTATGCGTAGCTTGCCGTGATAGGCCAGCTTCTTTACGTGGTTGTTGCGGATAATGATCTGATTGTCAAAGTATTTGCCGAAAAGGCGCATGATTTCCTCGAACGACTTGTCTTCGATTATAATCAATCCTTCTTTCCAACGGTAGCTGTTGATATTCGTTTTAGACACCTGCAAGGTATCGCCTACTAAACGCGCTGTTTCTCCCGCATTCAGGTAGAGCGATTCCTCTTCGCGCAGGTCTTTGTAGAGCTTTACTTTCCCGGTAAACAGCGCTGTTGCGAAGTCCGGCGTATTGGCGTATGCTTCTATGTTGAACGTTGTGCCCAACACCTTGGCGTTATATTTGGCTGTCTTGACGACAAACGATTGCTTGGCGCTCTTCTGCACTTCAAAGTAGGCTTCGCCGTTCAACTCTACTGTACGTTCCTTGTCGGCGAAGACGCCGGGGTAGCGGAGCGTTGTGTTTGAGTTTAACCAGACTAAACTGCCGTCGGGAAGAGTGAGCGAGGTCCTGTTTCCCGCAGGTACATGAATCGTAAGCATGGATTTGTTGGCTGTTTGACCGTTTTGATAATGCCAGTAAGAATAGCCGGACGCAAACAAAACGACTATGACGGCAGCAATTCTAAGCATCGTCCGGATGAGACCTTTTACATTTGTCTCCCTTACGGACGGCGTAAGAATACTGTCTTCGTCAACAATTACGGAGGCATCAAAACAGATGCGCTCGCTGACAAATTGCTGCTTGTGCGCCTCGTCGCTCTCCAACCATCGCTTAATGGCGGCCTTTTCTTCTTCGGAGCTGTGTCCGAGAAAATAACTTACAAGTATATTACGGTCTATTTCCATCAACTATTTTTTTGTTCTATATAATAAGAGCAACTGAAGCCATGGAAATCCCAACTTTTATTCGAAAATTCTTTGCAAAAAGATTAACAGGATAGGTATATAGTCTTTTAAATCCTTGTGTAGATGGTCGTTAGCCTTATTTACATGGTAGTCGATTTTTTGTAGCGAGACGCCCATTGCAGCTGCAATTTCTTTGCGCGGTTTGCTGTCGAGACGATGTTGCACGAAGATATCGCGTGTTTGCTGAGGCAGTTTGGCCAGAGAAGCAGTTACCAAGTCCATCAACTCTCTCGTGAATATCTCCGTGTAATTATCGTCTTCCAAAGTCATTATACGCGACTTTACTTCCCACTCCTGCAATTCGGCATAACTTTTGTTAAAGTCGGCTTCGACTTGCAGGTGTTTAAGGTAATTCAGACATTTGTTCTTGACAGTCAATACCAGATAGCCTACCACATCCGTTTCGGGCGATAGGGCGTCTCTGTTCTCCCAATAGTATAGAATAGCGTCGTGCGTAATATCTTCTGCCGTCTGTTCATTGCCTACATAATACAAAGCATACCGCATAAAACGCTTGTAGTAAGCGCTGTAGAATGATCCAAACTTGGATTCCGAACGTATGTCTGCCGGTTTGATTGTATTGTGTCTTGCATTCATAGCTTCCTCCTTTTTTGAGAGGATTGAGGGGTGGCTTATTTGTAGTTTTTCCTGTAGGATACTTGCGTTTCGGTGGGGAAGTCGGCGGGAACTTTTTGCGTTACCTTGCCTGTTGCCGCCCACTCGCAGCCGCGAAGTAGAGTTACCTGAAAACCTGTGCACTGCATCGCCGTGTTGTCGTCGAGCGAGCCGCCTGCATGTCCGAGCGTGGTATGGAAAATGCGGGCCTTACCGTAGTCTATCGTACATATATTAAGCTCGTTGTGATCCGTACCGTTTTTGTCGGGCGATGAATAGGCCCAGAATATCGGGTCCTTGACCTTGCCCGGCCCGCGCATACGGTCGTACAACTCGTCCCTGGCATGTAGCCACTTGGCCGGCAATCCTTTAGTAACAGGATGTTTCGGGTTGCCGACGTTCATGACAAACTCGTGCTGCGGGCCATGCGAGCCTCCGGGGCCGGCTGTGGCGTCGTAAAAGACCTTGCCGTCTTTCATATATATATATGGGCCGTCGGTCTCGTTGCGACCGTTCCAGCCCCCGAAGCCGATAATCTTGTTGAACTCTTTCCATTCGCGGAAAGTGTTGTTGGCTCCGTGATACAGCACAAGACCGCCGCCCTTGTTGATGTAGTCAAGAAAGGCCTGATCGGTCTCTGCCGGCCAGCGGTCTCCGTTGTAATCGAGTATTACTACCTGATAGTCGGCAAACTTGGGTTTGAAACTGCTCATATCCTCTTTTTGAGCCGGCGAGATGGCTACATCGACGGTGAAGAGGCCTGAGTTTTCGAGTATCTGCTTGATAGCCACGTTACTGACTTTCCAATTGTGATTGTTCTGTCCGGTAACTATAAGCGCCTTGACGGGCTTACCCGCTTGCATGCAAGCGGGTAAACCAATGAATGACATTATTGCCGTTAATATAAAAATCTTTCTCATACGTCAATTTTTTAAATTTAGCTGGGTTCAGGAGCGAGTGTTCCCATTCTCGGCGGGACATATATCTTCTCGAAGTTCTCGATATTGCCCAGATGGAGTTTTTCGGGCAGCAGCGATTGGCTGGAAGCCAGATATTCATCCCATTTGATTTCCTTGCCGGTATAGGCCGATTCGCGTCCCATAGCGCCTGTCAGTGAGGCTACCACAAGTCTCTCGGCTTCGTAGGTGTAGGATTTGCCCGAACGTACATGGTTAATCAAATCCACGTGCTCAAGTACATAAGCGTTATTCTGCTTGAACTTTGCATCTCTGGCCTCGTAGTCATACTTCCATACTTCATTGCCGTCGAGGTCGCGAATAGTCATGTCGTAGCTCGTCCATATACCTTTGGTACCTATGATGGTTTCACCTATATCATTGGCGCAACCGTCTATCTGGCGTGCCTGTGCATTGACGCGCACATTGCCCGGGTAAACTATGTCGAGGGCGAAGTTGTCGAAAATATCGCCTGTGCGACGCTGCAACTGCGATCCCATGCCTGTAACCGAAATAGGATTGAGATGCGAGAACCATGTGAAGACGTCCAGGTTATGGACTAACTGGTCGATGACGTGATCACCGCATAGCCAGTTCCAGCTGAAGAAGTCGCGCAGCATGTATTCCATGTCCGTCCATCCCGGACGGCGTTTGCGGGTAGTAAAAGAGCTTTGATTCCACTTGACAACACCGCCTGTGATGCGACCTATCATGCCTTCGCGTATGCGGCGATAGGATTCGATATAGTTGCGATCGTGGTGACGTTGAGCGCCGGTCTGAATGCAGAGGCCTTTAGCCTGCGCCTGCTTGATTGTCGCAAGGAAAGTGCGGCAACTTGTGGGATCGATACCTGCCGCTTTTTCGCAAAAGACGTGTTTGCCTTTTTCGATGGCGTAATTCGCATGGTAAGCGTGGAAGATGGAGGGCGTCGTAACCAGTACGATGTCGATGTCTGCGTTGTCGCACAGTTGCTTGTAAGCCTCGAATCCGTAGTAAATACGGCTGTCGTCAACTACTTGATGCCACTTCTCGCCGATATGCTTGCGAAGCCGTTCGAGGCGGTCGGGAAAGAGGTCGGCCATAGCGACTACCTTCAATCCGTCGGCAGCTTCCAGCATGTTCACCATTGCGCCCGACCCGCGGTCGCCGCAACCTACAATACCTACTTTCAGCTCCTTGCCGTCGATAGCTTTGTCGCCGGTTTCGGGAATGATTACAGGTATATCCGACTGCAACGGCTCATACTTGATTTTGCCTGCGTCGGCGCTCTCGCCGCCTGTGCCGCAAGAGCTAAGCAATAGCCCGCCGCCTGCTACTCCACCTATCGCTCCTGTCGCGCCAAGCGCTGTCGAGCGGGTGATAAATTCTCTTCTTGAAATTTTTGTCATGTTTATAAATTTATTAAATGAATGAGTTATTTCTTTTCAAAAGCCGCATCAAAAGCTACGTTTGAGGGGCGGAAATCCACTTGCTTGACGAAGTGAAGCGATTCTGTAGCGCCGTGTTCGCGGTCCATGCCGTTATCTTCCCATTCTACCGACAGGGGGCCTTGATAGTCAATACGGTTAAGCGCGCGTATGATCTCCTCGAAGTCAATCCTGCCGCGTCCCATACTGCGGAAATCCCAGTAGCGGTCGGGGTGTCCGAAGGGCAGATGACCGCCAAACACGCCTGCGCGGGTGGGTTTGTCCGACCACCATACATCTTTCATGTGTACATGTACCATCTGCTTTGCAAATGTCTGTATAAATGCCACATAATCAACGCCTTGATAGCCGAGATGGCTGGGGTCGTAGTTGAAGCCGAAAGCCGGATGGTAATCAAGGGCTTCGAGCAGGGTCTGAGCCGACGAGATGTCGAATGCTATCTCGGTCGGGTGCACTTCGAGTGCGAACTTCACGCCTTTCTCCTGATATGAGTCAAGGATAGGTTTGAAGCGTGTAGCCACTTCTTTGAATCCTGCCTGTATCTCGTCGGGCGAGACCGGCGGGAAGGAGTAGAGCAGATGCCATATAGGGCTGCCTGTGAAGCCTACGATAGTCTTGGCGCCTAACAGAACGGCTGCATCGCCCAGACGGATCATCTCCTCGGCGGCTCTCTGGCGTACGCCCTCAGGCTCGCCGTCGCCCCAGAGGCGGTCGGGCAGGATAGAGCGGTGTCGCGCATCAATACGGTCGCAGACACATTGCCCGACTGTATGATTCGAGATCGTGAACAACTCAAGCCCATACTTGGCGAGTGTGTCCTTAATCTCCTTGCAATAATCCGGACTTAGACGTGCTATGTCCAGATGGTTCTCGGTACAAGCGAGTTCGAGGCCGTCGTAGCCGAATGCTTTCGCTTTTTGACAAATTGTTTCGAGGCTCATATCGCCCCATTGAGCTGTGTACAATGTTACTTTTCGTGTCATGGTGGAAAAATATTTAATTAAATTAGACCACAAAAGTAAAGAATTATTTCGTATAAACAAAAATAAAGCAAACAAAATTTTTTTTTATCTGTCTAAATATTTCTTTTTGAATATGTTAACAAGCAGGCAAAACATTGACAGCAACAGCGGTCCGAAGATTATTCCCCAGAAACCGAAAAGTTTGAGGCCGAGGATAACTCCGAAGATAGTTATTAAGGGGTGAATATCAGCAAGTTTCTTCTGTAGCAGGAATCTAATCACGTTGTCTATGTTGATGAGTATCAGTCCACAGTAGGCTGCAAGGCAGATAGCGGCAATCCAGTTGCCTGTGAGGGCGAGATAGACTACGAGCGGCGCCCATACTATGCCTGTTCCTACAAGGGGAATGATGCCGGCAAAGGCTGTCAGCGCACCGAACAGGACAGGGCTTGGCACTCCGGTTGCCCAATATCCGGTCAGGGCTATAATGCCTTGAATAAAAGCAAGCATCGGTATCCCGATGGCGTTGGAGCGTACCATGCGGCGCACTTCGACCATAACGGCCTGTTTGTTGTCGTCGCTGAATGGCAGCAGGTGATAGGTATAATCCTCTATCTCCTGGCGGCTGATAAGCATGAAATAGAGGAGTAATATCATCACAAAGGTAGCAATGAACACGCCACCCACCTGACTGATGATAGCTTGCACGCTGCGCGTCAGGAATCCGGTTGCCGCCTCTATGTTGCTGACATTCAAGAGGTCGTAGCCGGTTTTGTCTTCAATCATGCTTATCAGATGCCGCACTGTTTCAATCAGTTCTTTGATGTCGAGATTCACCTCCTGCATCTTGTTGACTAAGGCCCATGTGAGCATGTAAAGGGGCACAAGCACACAGGCCGATACTTCAAGCAGTATCAGGGCGGCGGCAAGCGCTTTCTTCACATGGCGTTTCTCTGTGAGGTAAATCATTTGGTTGCGCACAAGCACAAAGACGGTGAACGCCCCGAACAGACCGTTCATATATGCCCATAAACCGCTGACTATAAACCATCCCATCAGCGTAATCAACCCGATAAGCGAGTATCTTAAATATTTTTCTTTTATCATCATATATAGAAGTTTTCACTAATCACTATTCGTTATTTACCATCTCATTAAAGGTCATGTCGGGTTGGGTGTTGAGCATGGCAAGATATTCTTCGGCGAACTTGTTGTAGCATTGCAAGGCCTGCTTCTTTTTACCTATCTTGAACAAAATACTGCACTTGAGTTTGACTGCATACTCTTCGATATCGTCCTGCAGCAATATCGCTTCAGCTACACTGAGCAGTAACGGCAGGTCTTTCTTGATAGTTGCACAGCCCGACAGTTGCGTCAGCGTTTCAATGACCATATTGGTATAGTGCGTTTTGTAGTCGTCGAGCCATTCGTAGTCGCGCAAAGGCAGCAGTTTACCGCTACGGACTATTTGCAGGGTCGCCGTCAGCAGTTCCTTGTCAGGCACGGTTTGTCGCTTGAGAACGGCTAAACTGTTTAGCGCCCGCTGATAGTCGCTGAAAATATCCTTCCCGTCATATACCAGCTTCCAGAAATCGTCGATTCGAAGCAGTTGTATGTTGCCGATATAATTCAGTATCGG
>JAITPL010000012.1 GCA_031289445.1 Tannerella sp. | reverse complement strand
TTTTACCGGTCAATTCCTTACCGAATCTGTTGCATATCTCCAACATTTTACCGAAATTTGCTGCCAGGTTGTGCATCTTTTTTGTAAGTTTCTATTTTGTATGTTTACACTACAAATATACTGCTTATTTAATTGATACACAACTTTTTCGCTGTTTTTTTTAATGATATTCTAATTCTGCCAACGGGTTGTATAAATACACCAAATACAAATCTGCACCGACCGCACAAACCCTAACAGGGTTCAAAACCCTGTTAGGGTTACTCGCGCTTGCGATGCCCCGCCTCGCGGTTGGCTGCATAGGCGTTACCATAACACACCCCCTACCTCCTCTCAAGAGGGGAGGCATCGGCGAGCCTCGCCGGGTCGGGATGCGGGCGGTTTTTGTCCGGTGTAAAGAATTAAGAATTATGAGATGACTGCCGGTATTTTCAATAACTGCGTTTTGCCGCTCAGCCCTCCCCCTCTTTTGAATTGAGAATGAAGAATTACTACTGATGCACTAAATCATTAAATATTTTAACCAAATAAAGATAGTTGTTCTTTGACATATTGATTGATTTGAATTTCGTTGGACATCGTTAGCAGTTCCCGTAACAGCGTTTTGTCGAAAGCCGATACTTTCAGAATCTGCATCATTTGGAAGATTGAGAGTTGACTATTCAAGCAATGCTTGATGTATGCCACAATCAAGTGCGTACAGATCATTACCCGCAGATGTACTCTAACAGCATTCGGGGAATATCCCCATAATTTCTTGACAGTAAGATTTTGCTTTATCCACTTGAAAAAGACCTCGATTTGCCAACGGTTTTGATACAAACAGTCAAGTTCTCGCACGTGAAAGTTGCCGTTGTAGCGCTTTACGCACTTGCACTTGTCGAACCCGTATTTGTTGAAAAATTCGACCACTTGTGCAAACACATATTTGCCTGTATGCATAATTTAGAGGGGATTTTATGTGAAAAATCCACGAAATTACGCATTTTAAATTCAAATCGCAAAATCAAAGAACGCTTATATTTTATTTAATATCAATTAATTACAAAATGTTTTTTTGATTCAGTGCATCACTACTAATTCACAATTCCCTAATTTTACCTACTTTTGTGGCGGATTTATATATACTGAAGATGGAGAAGGAAAAATTTTTTACGGAAGAAGAAAAGAAAACGTTTTTCTCGAAATACAGGGAGTTGCACCGGGCCTTGTCGGAGAGCCTCGAAGTGGACGACTTTCCAAAGATACGGCAACTCTTGCGACCGGTTGTGGCTATGGAATGCTACGATCGCGACCGCAACGGCATTAACGGTCTGCTGCGCAACATCGAAACCGCTCTGATTGCCACCAAGGACATCGGACTGAAACGTACTCCCGTTCTTGCGCTTATACTCCACCGTCCGGTGATGAAAGGCGCCATAAAGATCGAGGAAGTAGAGCAGGCATTCAGCGCCGACGTTTCCCTTATCCTCAACCGCCTGCTTCGCACGTCCGAACTCTATGCCCGCAATACGGCAGTCAATTCGGACAACTTCCATCATCTGCTCTTCTCCTTTGCCGAAGACGTCCGGGTCATTCTTATAATGATTGCCGACCGCCTCTGCATGATGCGCATGGGCAAGACTATCGTCGAAGAGGAAGACCGCATCCGCCTTGCAACCGAGGCTTCGTACCTCTACGCTCCGCTGGCGCACCGGCTCGGCCTCTACAAGATTAAAAGCGAACTCGAAGACCTTTCGCTGAAGTACCTCGACAGCAAACAGTACTACTACATCAAGGACAAGCTGAACGAAACCAAACGCTCGCGCGACGAGTACATATCGAATTTCATCCGTCCGGTAAGCGAGAAACTTGCATCTTCAGGCCTGAGCTTCGATATCAAGGGACGCATCAAGTCCATCCACTCCATCAACAACAAGATGAAGAAGCAAAAGGTCGATGTTGAAGGCATCTACGACCTTTTTGCCATACGTGTGGTTCTCGATTCGCCGCCCGAACGCGAGCGTCAGGACTGCTGGCAGGCTTTCTCGATAATCACCGACATGTATCAGCCCAACCCCAAGCGTATGCGCGACTGGATTTCGGTGCCTAAAAGCAACGGCTACGAAAGCCTGCATATCACCGTGCTCGGCCCGCAAAAACACTGGGTAGAAGTGCAGATACGTACTCAAAAGATGGACGAGATAGCCGAGAAAGGTCTGGCGGCCCACTGGAAATACAAGGGCGGTCAGGCCGAACGCGGTCTCGACGAGTTTCTTTCCGACGTGCGCACCGTACTTGAAACGCAAGGCTCTACGCCGATGGATTTGATGAAAGAGTTCAAGATGGACCTCTATCAGGATGAAATCTATGTCTTCACTCCTACCGGCGACCTTGTCAAGCTCGGCAAAGGCGCTACGGTGCTGGATTTCGCCTTCGCCATACATTCGAAAATCGGTAGCCGGTGCGTTTCCGGGAAAGTAAACGGCAAGAATGTGCCGATAAAACACGTGCTTCACAACGGCGACAGCATCGAGATCGTTACCTCTCCGACACAGACTCCGAAACGCGACTGGCTTTCGTTCGTGGCCACCTCCAGGGCACGCTCAAAAATCAAGCAGACTCTGCGTGAAGACTCTGCCAAGAACGCCGAGATAGCCAAAGAACTGCTGCAACGGCGCATCAAGAATCGCAAGGTCGATATCGAAGAGCCTGCACTGATGAGATATATAAAGAAGAAGGGCTACAAGGCGGCAACGGATTTCTTTATCGACATCTCGGAAGGCAAACTCGACATCAATACCGTTATCGACGAGTGTCTCGAACTCGACCGCCACGAGTCTGCTTCAACCGAAGGGGTGCGCTCGGCAGAGGGTTTTGTTGCCAACATAGAGGCCAAGGAACTGACCGCCCGGCAGGACGTGCTGGTGATAGACAAGAACCTCACCGGCATCGAATATAAGCTGGCCAAGTGCTGCAACCCTATCTACGGTGATGCCGTTTTCGGTTTTATCTCGACGCAGGGTATCAAGATTCATCGCATGGACTGCCCTAACGCTGCCGGGATGCGCAGTCGCTTCGGCTATCGCATTCTGCCTGCGGAGTGGAGCGGCAAAGGCGCCAGCGGTTATGTCGTCAACCTGCGGATTGTAGGCAACGACGACATTGCCATCGTAACCAACATAACCTCCGTGATAAGCAAGGAGAGCAAGGTGTCGCTGCGTTCAATAAATATAGATTCGGTTGACGGCCTCTTTCAGGGCGCGTTCTCGATAATAATCTCCGACACCTCGACTCTGACCATCCTGATGAAGAAGCTGCAAGGCGTCAAAGGCGTCAAAAATGTGGAAAGAGTGAATTGAGAAAAAAAACGTTATATTTGCAGCGAAATATTCATTTTTATAGAATACTTATGGGACAGTTGACAGGAATAAAATTCACTAATGACTTAACAGGACATCCGCGTTATGTTCGAGTTGATTTGCAGCAGCATGGCGATAATATGTTGCTTGAAGATTTTTTGGACAGCATCGCGGTGGAAACCCGAAAAGGAGAGACAACCATGCCGTTTGACGATTTTGTCAAGGAAGAGAACGAAAGGCGCGGCGTGAATGTATAAGGTTACAATCACAAAGTCTGCACAAAAAGAGATGCAGACAATCCCAACAGTTTACTATGTATCCATAGTAAATCATATTTATGGACTTGCGGAAAATCCACGTCCGTCAGGTTGTGTGAAATTGGTTGGCAGTGAAAATTCGTTCCGGATTAGGGTTGGCGTTTACAGAATTATCTATACGGTCGAAGATGACAGGCTTATTGTAGAAGTTGTAAAAGTTGACCATCGCAGTAGCGTTTACAGATAAGGTTAAACTCAAAAATTTTTAAATTTATATATATATGAACAGACGATTATTTTTTAAGAACACATCATTAATAGCTGCCGCAGGAATTGCAGCTCCGGCTTACCTGAGAGCAGCCGTGCCGGGTCTTATGGCCAACGATAAGATTAATGCCGCTCTGATAGGCTGCCGCAACATGGGTTGGGGCGATTTGACCGACCTTATGCTCAACAAGGAAGTGCAGTGTCTCGCATTGTGCGATGTTGACAAATCCATTCTGGACGATAAGGCCAAGCAGCTGGCCGGCATGCAAACGGCCAAATTCGACCTCTACGGAGACTATCGCCGTATCCTCGACCGCAAGGATATCGACATAGTTGTCATCGGTACTCCCGACCACTGGCACTGTCTGCAATTCGCGGACGCCTGCCGCGCCGGCAAAAGCGTTTACGTCGAGAAGCCCATTAGCAACTCGCTTGCCGAATGCGACGCCATGGTGGCCATTGCCGACAAGTACAACACCGTCGTGCAGGTCGGTCAGCAGCAACGCAGCGCCTCCGTATGGAAATCCCTGATTGAATATCTTAATTCGGGTGCATTGGGCCGGATAGGCCGGGTACATGTATGGGCAAACTTCGGATACGCTGCCATGTCCGCTCCCGTGCCCGATTCGTCCGTACCCGATGGCGTTGACTTCGACATGTGGCTCGGACCGGCACGCGAAAGAACATTCAACAGTCAGCGCTTCCACGGCCTGTGGCGAATGTTCTGGGAGTATGGCGGAGGCTTGATGACCGACTGGGGAGTGCATCTGCTCGACATGGCTCTCTGGGCAAAGAACATCCAAACCATGCCGCTAAGCATTCAGGCTAACGGCGGCAAATTCCTTTTCCCCGAAGGCGCACACGAAACATTCGATACCCAAACGGTTTTGTATCAGTTTGACGACTTCATCTTCTCCTGGGAAAACAATGCGGGCATAGAATCCGGCCCTTACGGCAAAAACTATGGTCTTGCATTTATCGGCGCTAACGGCACGGCAGTAGCCAACCGCGAAGACTGGCGGGTCTATCCGTCCGGCAACAAAACGCCCGAAAAAACCGTGAAGGCGGATAATGAGGAGCACAAGCAACACCTCGCGAACTTCCTCGATTGCGTCAAGCGACATGACCGGCGTACCGCCTGCCCGATACAGACCGGCGCCCTGTCGGCCAAATACGCCCATCTCGGAAACATAGCCGCACGTTTGAGCGGAAGCGCCCTCAAGTATGACGACGTCAAGAAATCGTTCAATATCGAAGCCGCCAACGCCTTTATCAAACCCGCTTACAGAAAGTCCTGGACATTCCCTGAAGTTTAGAATTGCAGAGGAAAGGCGCAGTGCGTCTTTCCTCTGTAAAAAAAAACTTTTTCCATTCCCCGCACTTGTAAATCTCAATATTTTCATCTACCTTTGCGACGATTACAATATGAAAGTTAATGTTATGACACCGAAAACAAGAAAATTCCCTATCGGGATGCAGGATTACAAAGACCTGCGTACAAGCGGCTATCTGTATGTGGACAAGACAGCTCTTATTTACAAGTTGGCGACCGAAGGCAAACAGTATTTCCTCAGCCGTCCGCGTCGCTTTGGCAAGAGCCTGCTGCTCTCGACCATAGCCTACTATTTTGAAGGATGCAAAGACCTTTTTGAAGGTTTGGCTATCGAAAAACTGGAAACGGAATGGGCACAGCACCCTGTGTTCTATATAGATATGAATAAGGAGTCATATACGGATTTTCAGTCGCTTTTATCGGGCTTGGGCACCAACCTGCGCGGACTTGAATCCGTATGGGGATCAAATCCCGAAGAAGATACTCCTACCGCTCGCTTTGAAGGACTAATCCGCAGGGCTTACGAACAAACCGGCAAGGGTGTGGTCGTGCTTTTCGACGAGTACGACAAACCGCTGATTGAAACTATGGACAAACCTGAGACCAACGAACGTATCCGTCAGGAACTCAAAGGATTCTACGGGTTGATGAAATCTATGGATAAATATCTGCGTTTTGTTATGTATTCGGGTGTTACGAAGTTCTCGAAAATCAGCATTTTCAGCGACCTCAATCAGCCCAAAGACATCTCTCAATCGAGCGTGTATGCCGAGATATGCGGCATAACAGAGAAGGAAATGATTGATAATTTTGAGTCGGATATTCGGGAATTGGCTGATGCGACCAATAAATCATACGAAGAGACGCTTTCCGAACTGCGCCGCCGCTACGATGGCTATCACTTTGCTAAAAACAGCGCAGGATTGTACAATCCCTTCAGCCTGCTCAATACTCTCGACGACAAAGAGTTCGGAACATACTGGTATAAAACCGGCACGCCTACTTTTCTTGTCAAACTCATCGCTTCGGGCGAGATGGATATCAGCAATTTCGAAGACAAGGTTTCGATTGAAGCCAACAGGATTGACGAGTTCAAGGTGGGCGAGTACTCTCCGGTGCCAATCCTTTATCAAAGCGGCTATCTGACGATAAAGAACTATATTCCCGAAGATAATATTTATGTTTTGGGATTTCCCAACGAAGAGGTAAAGTACAGTTTCCTCGACGACTTGACGCCAACGTTTTTACCGCTCAAAAATCAAAATCCAATAGATTTCTCCGCTTACAAGTTTGCTGTCGCAATTCGCGCGGGAGATATTGACGCCTTTATGGGATTGCTTCGGGCGCGTTTTGCAGCTATCCCCTACGACCTCAAAGGCAAGTCGGAACGCAGTTACCAGTTGGGATTCTATCTGATTTTCACTCTGATGGGTCAATACTGCCAAACGGAGGTCAAGAGCGCTAAGGGTCGTGCCGATGCGGTTGTGATGACCAAAGACGCCATTTATGTTTTTGAGTTTAAGTTGCAGCCCGGCAGCACAGCCGAAGAAGCGCTTGCGCAAATCGACGACCGTGGCTATCTTATCCCCTATACCGCCGACCATCGCCGACTTGTCAAGGTAGGCGTAGAGTTCAGCAAGAAAGAACGCGGTATAAGTCGATGGCTTCTAAAAAATTCATGAGCCTTGTGAGATTAGTAACGCACTTTTGTATCCTCTAAAAATTTATATACGTATGAATAAGAATATATTTTTTGTGATTGTTACAGCGCTGTTTTTAGTTTACGCTTGCGGCGATAGTCAGCAATCGGATGACTCATCTATTGAAACTATCTCAATAGACGAAAATGACAGAGTTGAAGAGGTCGATGCAACATTTTTGCTTGACACTACGTTCGCAAGAATGGTTTTGCTGGAACTTAACGACGAAAGTCTTATAGGTGAAGTTTCGAGTATCCATTACAAGAATAACAAAATTATCATTTTTGATGAAATGACTAATGGCGTTTATATTTTTAATGATGATGGAAGCTATTACTCAAAAATTCATGCAGTAGGGGGAGGGCCTGGAGAATACACATCGGATGTGAAATTTGCATTGGCGACAGATTCTACAATTGCCGTTTTGGATCCCTTTATCAATAAGATATTATACTACAATTATGAAGGCAAGCATTTGTATGACATACGTTTACATGGAGCATACGGGAATGTTTTTAATACTTTTGACAATAGAGCATTCCATTTAGTAGCCCAGTGGGGATTCTCGTCAATAGGAAAATACGGATATTTTTGCATTGATAATCAGAAGGGCATTGTCGATAAAAAACTGCCTTTTACTGACGATGATGTTAAGATAGGTCGCGGCTGGGGGCTTGATAATGCAATTTATAATGGAAAGGAACGGTCTTTAGCCTTAAGAACTTCAATGGATACAATATGGGAAATAACTTCGGAAAATATATTCCGTTCCTGTTACTATATTGATATTGTAAGGCATAAAATGCCGAGGGCAATTGCCGAAGGGAATGTAGATAAAGCATTTGATAG
>JAITPL010000226.1 GCA_031289445.1 Tannerella sp. | reverse complement strand
CATGCCATAAGGCAGTTTTCTTGGCTTTTTTACTTCCATAAGCGTCATTTTTTTCTGCAAAATTACATTAAAATATTGAGATTTACAAGTTTGGGGAATGAAAAAAGTTTCTACCTTCTACCTTGGCAAGGCTTATATAACACTCGATAACGATAATCAACAATATTACAACATTAAACTTAGCATCAGGTCAGGAGTTCTGATTAGTACTCTGAAATTAGAAATTAGAAAAAAGAACGGCAGGCTGTCCTTGATAAAAAGGAGCAGCCTGCCGTAAAAATATAATAACGGTGTTTATTATTTAAGCGCCTGATTATTTTGTGTCTCAATCAAGGGGGTAACATAAGTCCATTTATTATACATACCCACAGGGATAGTAATAGCGGTGGTTGAATAGAAATTGCCTCCGTCAGCAAACGCAACTCTTACAATAGGCTCGCTATAACGCTTCTTGTCCATCCAATCAAAACCTTCGCCCCAAAGTTCGATTGCTCGATAGGTCTTGATTTCGGCAAGCAGAGCAGCCCCTGTCGCTGTACATTCGTATGAAGGATCGCGCTTGCTGTCGCGCGTCAGCTCATTAAGAGCAGCCTGAGCGCCAAACTCCTGGTTGCGGAAATACTTGGCTTCGGCCTCGATCAGCAACATCTCGGACGAACGAAAATGCGGGATAAAACCAACGCCATACGAACCGTTAACAGAAAACTTGAAGTTCATATAGGCAGCGACCGAATGCGATGACAGCATAGTAGGATGGTCTGCTCGCACCTGTGTAGCCAAAGCCGCGGCTACAACGCCGGTTGTAGCGCTATATGTCGTACTTCCGGGATCAAGAAACAGCCCTGTGCGGATGTCTGTAGCCGGTATTTTATCATACAGCGTTTTACTTATACAAACAGGGTAGGAGCGGTTGATTGATGTATTGGCGTCATAAGCCATATAAGAATGGAAACCGTAGTAGTAGAGCGTCTGGTCGTCGCCTCCGTAGCTGCCCCATATCCATTCGCTGTTAGCCATGCTGAATCCTGCCTTATATTCGTCAACGCTCATCAGTTTAAAACCCTCACGAGCTTTTGCAGCCATAGTCTCGGCTTTTTCATAGTCTTTGCGGGTAATGGCGGTACGTGCATAAGTTGCGTAGGCTACATTAATATTAGGCTCCCAAACGTTCTCGCGTTTTATGGCGTTCGATGATTCATAAAGCGAAATAGCCTGGTCGAGATCGGCATATATCTGCTTGTATATCTCGCCCGAAGAGACAAGCGGCAAGTCGCGTTCGCCCATATTTTCCTCGGTACGCAGGATAAGACCGTCGAGCAGGTTTGTTACCGAAGCCCCATTGTTACTGTCATCCCAGCGATAGCAATAGAATTGCACTAGTTGCATATAGCTGTAAGCGCGGAACGTCAATGCCTGTGCCTTCAGGAAATTCTTATCCGCCTCGCTTCCTTCCGCCTCGTCAATCTTGGATACGAACAGGTTGGCATTGCCTATTAGCATGTAGTAATAATACCATGGATAGTAGTTATATATTGAGTTGTTGTTCTCAATATACGTCCCATTCATCACGGTGTACCATCCGGAAGCTAAGGCCGGACGGGTGAAGTTTTCACCTAAATATTCATTGTGTAGAAACTTTATGGTACCTTCGCCACAATGGGTTTGTGTTGACAAATACTGGTTGACCATAAGACGAGCCATACCGTTAATAGCCATCTTGGCATTGTCGGTAGTCTCAAATACTGTAGCGGTTGACGTGCTTGACGTCGGTTTTGTATCCAAATAATCATCACCGCAGGCGGAAAATATGAGTATTGATAAAAACAAAAGGCCTGTATATTTAATATTTTTCATATATGTAATCTTTTGATGTTTAGAATTTTACGTTTAATCCAACTGTCATAATCCTTGAATATCCGTATCCGTTATCGTTGGTTCCTGAAAACGATTGTTGAGGGTTTAGACCTTTCAACTTGGTAAACAGAGCGAGGTTTTCCAAGGACATTGAGGCAGATATAGCTCCCAGAGTCAGTTTGTGCACAAAAGCGCTTGGTAAGTCGTAACTCAGCGCTATGTTCTTGATGCTGAAATAATCGGCGTCAATCAGGAAACGGTTTGAAACAGTATTGTTATCGCCGCTTTGCGAAGTGTTAAGCGCGGGAATTCCTTTCGGGTCAATACCTGTACCTATCTGGTCGGGCGTCCAGGAATTTAACACATCCGTATGCAATGCGCTCGGAGTATTCGTTGTGGACATAAGGCTCTGATAGGAGTAGTCAAGTATTTTACCGCCTAATTGGTATGTAAACAATCCTGACAGGGTGAATCCCTTGTAGCTTAATGATGTGCTGAAAGAGCCGAACAAGTCGGGTATAGCCGAGCCTGCCCAGTCTTTTTTAGCATAAGTTGACATATAACTGTACGCCTGCCCATCGATAATCTTATAGTTGGCAGGGGCCATCTTGGTTCTTGTTTCGTCTGTCTCCTTTTTTGCTCCGGTACCTTTATAGTCTTCGTCATCAATATAATAGGATTCGTCATTGAAGCGATAAAGCGACCTTCCATCCGCACGGTCAATACCTTCGAACGTGTACATCCAGAATTTATACATGCTTTCGCCAACGGCATATTTGTGTATGCCTGAAATATATCCGTCTTCGGTATAGTCGTCCGGCAGTTCCTTTACTTCCGACTTCTGGAAATTCAGCATCACGCCAAGATTCCATCTAAGGTCGCGTTGCTGAATGACGTCATAATTCAGTCCTATTTCCAAACCCGAATTAGATACCGACCCGAAATTTTTCGTTACTCTCGGAAAACGGTCGCCTGTGCTTGTGGCGCCCATCGAAGCAGGAAGCGAAACGTCGAACAACAAGTCATGAGATATTTTGTTGTAGTATTCTACGCTGAAATTTAAGCGCTTGAACAGGTATGCCTCTATAGCAGCGCTGAATGCGCCTGTCGTCTCCCATGATATATCCATGGCCTCATTCTGATTCTTGTATAATGCGCCGTTTCCACCATTGGCGGTAGAATAATAAAGCGCCATCCATGCATAATAATCGGCTGAACTTTCCTTTCCTACCTCTCCATACGCAGCACGCAACTTGAGAGAATTGATCCAGTCGAGCGATCTCATAAACTCTTCGCGCGAAATCAGCCAGCTGCCGCCAAGAGACCAGAAATTACCCCAACGGTTGTCTTTGGCAAATCTAGATGAGCCGTCTCGACGCGCCGAAGCTTCTACAAAATATTTATGGTCGAAGTTATAACCTGCACGACCCAAATATCCCTCATTGGTATATCCGGATTGATAACCGTTTATGCTTGTAAGGGTGGAAAAATTGGATAATTCCATCATGTTGGCAAACTTTTCGTCTTGTTTGTACAAGTATGTGTACTGGTAATTGTAGTAAAAATTTTCATGCCCAATCAAAGCATCGACGTGATGCAAGCTACCGAATGTGTAATTCCAGTTGAGCAGTTCCTGAACCATATAATTCGTGTAACGGTAATCGGTCTGACTCATACGACCTCTGCCGGCGCCGTCCCCGACAATTGCATTGTTATAGGTCTTGGCGGAACTGTAACGACCGTTGAGATTTCCCTTCACAGTCAATGTGATATTTTCAGGCAGATATATATCTGCGAAAGTCGTTCCGTCTATCGTCGAACGATACGTGCGATCTTTATTAAGCTCTGTTTCCCATGCAATATGGCGATTGTTGTTCTGTGGCCTTATAATATCACCGTTTATGCCGTTGTCGTATTGTGTATTGCCCTCTGCGTCAAGAATATATTCGCCGGTTTCAGGGTCATGTACGTGAACAGGATAGATGGGCGCCATATTACGCGCATAATAAAACGGATTGATATAACTGCTTGCACTGGAAGTCGATGCGCTCATTTTGTTGTAATACTGGTGCGATGCGTTAAGCGTAACACCGATTTTAAACCAGTTGGCAGGTTTTGTTTCGGCTCTCAAGTTGCCGGTTATACGTTCGCCTGCCGAGCCTTTAAGATAGCCTTCCTCGTTCAGATAGCCTAATGACATATAATACGAGGATTTTTTCGTGTTACCGTTTGCATTGACGAAATACTCACTGCGATTGCCTACACGTTCTATATCTTTCCACCAGTCAAGGTCATTCAAGTAGCCGTTTCGGATGGCGGCGTCGGCCACAAGCTTGCCGTTCGCGTCAAACAGGCCTGTCCAGTCCTTATTGAAAATATTATAGACAAGACCGTCTCTAACAGCTTGAGGTGCATCGACATTGGCATCTGCCCAAGTGTTATATTTATTGGCTGTATTGCCGGAGAACAAAGCATTTCTGCGTGCCATCCAGTACGACTCCATATAGTCTTTTGCTTCTAAGCGGTCGTATTCTGCAAGTCCGCGTTTATAAACGCCCTGCGTGAAACCTGCCTGCACCGTAACCTTTTCATTTCCAAGGCCTCCACCTTTAGTAGTGATAAGAATAACGCCTGCCGCCGCCTTGCTCCCATAAAGAGCTGCCGACGAAGCGTCTTTCAATACCGTTACCGATTCGATATCCCTCGGATTGATGTCGCCGACATTTCCTCCCATAGGTACACCATTAACAATGTACAGTGGCGCATTATCGCCGTTAATAGAGTTGAAGCCGCGAATACGAATAGAGGCCTCCGAACCCGGCTCGCCAAAAGAGTTGTTGACCTGCACACCGAGAGCTTGACCTTCGAGTACGGCCGTAGCTGCCGATACAGGCCGCTTTTCAATTGATTCCGCCTTAATCGAAGCAATAGCTCCGGTAACGGCTTCTTTGCGTTGTTGACCATACGCCACAACTACAACTTCTTCCAGATTCTGCGAATCTACCTCCAAGTTGATAATCATGTTGTTTTGAATAGCCAAGCTGACAGTTTTCAACCCTATATACGAGACTGTCAAAGTCTTAGCGTCTCGCGGTACGCTAACAGTGAAGGCGCCGCCGTTGTCGGTTATCGTACCGATCGTCGTACCTTCAATCTTTACCGAGGCTCCGGCCACCGGCTCATCATCTTCCACAGAAAAGACCTTACCGGTCACCGTCCGTGTCTGTGATAACATTGTCCCGATACTTAGAGTACACAGGACAGTAAATAGTAGAAATTTCTTCATAAAAAACACAAATTTGTAATGGATAATTAATATTATGTTAAATAGAAAAATGCTTAATAGTTGGGTTTAATAAGTAATTTAAAGAAAATACGCAAAAAAATCGCAAAAAATTTGGTCATTTGAAAATAGTTGCGTATCTTTGCAGCGTCTTAAATGGCGTTTTGAGAAAATAAAGATGATTTTTGGTGCTTTTTTATAACATAATATTAATTATAAATGAAAGCGCAAAAGTAGTGGATTCTTAAAATATGTCTATACCACAAATATGGTAGAAAGGACGAAACACGCGGTTTATTGTACAAAACACCCCCTTTTGGAGTACGAAAGTTAGCATCGTGCCTTTTTTATTGTCTAAAAGTGTAAAAAATACCTTAAAAATGCACCGGTTATGGCTTTGCTACAAGGATGGCATGAATCCCGACTCATAGCATAGGACTATGATTGCACCATGCGAAGCAGGAAGTAATCTTCTGATTTTTACCTTTTTAGACATTCCAAGTCTTGAAGACTTGGAATGTCTTTTCTACCTTCTACTTTCTACCTTCTATATTTATTTCGGTATCATTGTGAAGCCAAAAGAATAGTCACGGGAGGCGGGTAGCGAATAAGCAGGCTCGGGACGTGCACCCCAGCTGTTGTAGCCGGCAAGGCCCTGCTGCTGCATGTCGATGCAGACCTCGACGAAATCCCAGGGACTGATGTTATTGATATGCGTTTGGCGACGCAGTCGGTTGACGGCGGCGGCCTCATTGCGGCGGCTAATCGTTTCGGGCGAGAAATTATTCCATTGACGCGGTATATCTATATATTCCTCGTCGTCAAAATCCTCTACCTTGTTGCGCAGGGCGTTAAACTCAATCCTCCGGTCGTCGGCCAGAATCGCCAGTCCCTGTTTGTCGCCCGCCGTCAGCGAGAGCCATCGCGTATCGCAGTGGTGGCCATTTTCCTGAGGACGAACATAAGGGAAATACATCTCTTCGGCGGTCGATTGATAGAGACCTATATGCGAGCCGGCTTTACGGTCGCAATAGTTTTCGGCCGGGCCGCGACCGTAATAATTCACCGTATTCATTGTAGCAGGCAGTCGAAAACGCAATCCTATGCGGGGCACTTGGGATTGTGAATCATCTTCCGTCCTTTTGGCTTCGGCAGACACATTCCTCCTCACTGCTCCTCCCCGGTTACCGTTGGCCCGAGCATAAGCAATATCGGGATCGCCCTTGTAACTGTTGTAACCCTTGAAATCAACCGAAACATGCACTACGCCGCTTGGCAATATCCTGTAATTAACGGTATATGTATTGTCCAAGGGGAGAGCATATTTCACGCTAATCATTGCTGTATCGGCGTCCACCGTTCCTGTCGCTTCCGTTACATTGAAGTTGCGGCTTGCCTGCTTCCATATCTGTTCGCGTTCGGGCGCTCCGTTGCCATAATCGTTGTCGGTAGGCCCCCGCCAGAAGTTTGGCCGGATACCGAAACCGTCCTTGAAATACTCCGTGCCGCCTACCTTGTAGGAAGTAACCGCGCCGCTCTTTTTATTAAAAACGAAGCCGACATTCGACGATGCAAGCGTGATTTCATCACCCTCTTCCGAGATTTTCATTTTGGCTTCACCTTTTTTGTAAGCTTTAGGAACAGAAAGAGTTTTGGCAACATATTGACCGCCTAAACCGAACTGCTCGGAGGCTATCTCATGTCCCGCAGGTATCAGGCCGGAAGCCTCTCTTGTTATTACCGAAAGGTTGATGAAATACTCGCCTTCTTTCTTCATGTCAGAGCTTTTAAAAATAGAAGCTATGTCGGTTTCAACTATTTCCTGAGGACGCAAATTGATATCCAAAACCTGCTCTTTCACCGCTTTACCGTCTCTCATCAAACGGGCTATGATCTTGTATTTGTTATCTAAAGTAGTGAAATAGAAGCGGTTAGTGATGCGAATAATACCTGCATCAGGATGGCTACCAATCCTTCCCCAAATTTTTTCAAACCCTACGTTCTGATACGAGAATTTGACTTCCGCCATTGCGGGATGGGGAGTGCGGTCGGGCGACACCAGACCGTTGCAAAGGAAATTGCCGTCGGAAGGCTCATCAGGGCCGTAATCGCCGCCATAAGCCCAGTACGGACGCCCTTTATCATCCTTTTCCAAAATCCCCTGATCAACCCAGTCCCAGATAAATCCGCCCTGCAGGTTGGGATATTTGTAGATCACCTGCCACTGATCCCAGAGATTGCCGGAGGAGTTACCCATAGCGTGCGAGTATTCCGAGGGTACAACAGGGCGGTCGCTACCTGTGCGGCCATAGCGGTCAAGACTTTCCGCGCTCGGATATTGAGGCACGTACATATCGGTGTTCCACTCCCAGAGAGCACGCTCGTAGCACACCGGGCGATTCATTCCTTCGCGTTCCTTTTCCTTGATATAGAGATAGGTCTGATAGAAGTTATAACCGTTGCCCGCCTCGTTGCCAAGCGAAAAGACAGTTACCGAGGGGTGATTCTTATTGCGCTCGTACATATTAATAGTACGGTCGAGATGCGGCTTCAACCAGTCCGGATTATTGCCGAGCGAGCCGCCTTTTTTCAAGTCGTAGTACATGCCGTGCGATTCGATATTGGCTTCGTCATAGACATAGAGACCGAACTCGTCGCACAGCTCGTAGAAGCGGCGACTTTGCGGATAATGACTGAGGCGCACGGCGTTGAGGTTATTCTGCTTCATCAACTCAAAGTCGCGCCGCATCAGCTCTTCGGTTACGTAATGCCCGGTCTTCTCGTTGTGTTCGTGGATATTGACGCCCTTAAACTTAATCGGCTGACCGTTAAAGAGAAAGACCGTATATTTCCGTCTCTGAGCACCTCTCGCGTTAATCTCTTGTGAAGACATAAGGCTGTCCTTTATCTCGATGCGGCGAAAACCTACGGTATATGGCACCACTTCGGTTTTCTGACCTTCGCTCTTGACGGTTATCAGCAGCCTGTAAAGATTGGGAAACTCGGCGCTCCACTGAGCCACATTTTTGACTGTTTCGGCGAATGAAAAAGTCTGTTTCTCGCGGCTCGAAACCGATAAGGCATTTTCGGACGAAGCGGTTGTAATACCTTTACTGTCAATTAGTTCGTACCCGACGCTGACCTTGCGTGCATCTTTCGAGCTGTTGCTTACATCTATCGCCAAACGCAGCCGACCGTCCGTGTAGGAATCGTCAAGCGTCGAGATGACGTTGAAGTCCTTAACAGCGATTTTGGGTTGCGACCACAGAAAGACGTCGCGCTCAATACCGCTGATACGCCAGAAATCCTGACATTCGAGGTAAGAGCCTGTGCTCCAGCGTAATATCTTCAGAGTGAGTATGTTCTTGCCCTTTTGCAGATAATCGTTCAGCAGAAATTCGGCCGGATTTTTTGAATCTTCGGAGTAGCCTGCTTCGCGACCGTTCACATACACGTAAAGTCCTGATTTGGCGCCGCCTATATTGAGGTAAATATCGCGTCCTTCCCATTCGGCGGGCGTCTCGAACTCGCGACTGTAAACGCCGACCGGAACAGCTTCGGGCAGAGTGGGGGGCAGCGGGTTTTGGGGTTTGAACTCGTAGCCGTGATTGGTATAGATAGCCGTTCCGTAGCCCTGCACTTCCCAGTTGCCCGGCACGGTAATATCCTTCCATCCGGCAGTATTGACGTCCGCCGAAGCCACATCGGCAGGGAGGTCTTTGTATGAATCGAGGTACAGGAACTTCCACGTTCCGTTGAGCGAGCGATAGTAGGGGCTATCCTCGAAGCGCGTCGATAGAGCCGACGATTTGTCATCGAAACCGATAAACTCCGTTCGCGGCAGCTCTTTTCCTATCGCAACCGTCTGAATATCTTGCCAGTAAGGCATTTGCTGCGCGTATGCAGCGAAGTTCGGGAATAAGATCCCGACCAAAACCGTAATAAAATAATTCTTCATGTCCATTTAAATTAGCGCCGCAAAAGTACATGAAAATATCGAGATTTACAGTTGCGGGGAATGGGAAAAGTTTTTTCACGGAGGTTATATCTTGCAATGAGTGTTGAAAAAAAAATATATCGTGATAGAGCTTTAATTTTCAGGATATTACGAAAAATTTCAGGGTGGGGGGTGAAAAAAAAACGGTCTTAAATTTGGCTATATGACAAAAAAGCAGTACTTTAGCGTGATTTTTGAGACGATTTTTGTATGTTTTGTTATGTAATATACTGATAGAATCAAGGCTCATAAAGCAGATGTTGAATTAAAAAACTATAAAATGACAGAAGAACAGACGTCAGAAGAAAAATTGTTAGAAGACAGAATTATTAAAATTGACATCAATAGTGAGATGAAGTCCGCGTACATTGATTATTCAATGTCGGTCATCGTGTCGCGTGCCCTACCGGACGTGAGGGACGGCTTCAAGCCGGTACACAGGCGTATCCTATTCGGTATGAACGAGTTAGGTAATCGCTCCGACCAGCCCTACAAGAAGTCGGCAAGAATAGTCGGCGAGGTATTGGGTAAATATCACCCCCACGGTGATTCCTCGGTTTACTTTGCGATGGTCCGTTTGGCACAGAAATGGTCGATGCGCTATACCCTGGTTGACGGACAGGGAAACTTCGGCTCGGTTGACGGCGACAGCCCTGCGGCCATGCGTTATACGGAGGCTCGTCTCAGCAAGCTGGCCGAAGAAATGCTTCGCGATATCGACAAGGATACTGTAGATTTCCAGTTCAACTTCGACGATACGTTGCGCGAGCCTATTGTCCTGCCTACGCGGATACCTAACCTGCTGATTAACGGCGCTTCGGGTATAGCTGTAGGTATGGCTACCAACATGCCGCCTCACAATATGAAGGAAGTCCTGCTGGCATGTCAGGCCTACGTCGATGCGAAAGGCGACATAGATATAGACGGCTTGATGAAGTACGTCAAGGCTCCCGACTTCCCGACAGGCGCTACCATCTTCGGATATCAGGGAGTAAAAGAAGCCTTCGAGACAGGGCGCGGTCGCATAGTGTTGCGCGGCAAAGCCGAGATAGAAAGCGGTACGACCCACGATAAAATTGTCATTTCCGAAATACCATATCTCGTCAATAAAGCCGAGCTAATCAAATACATAGCCGAGCTTGTTACCGACAAGCGCATTGAAGGCATCTCGAACGTCAATGACGAATCCGACCGCAGCGGTATGCGCATAGTGGTCGATATAAGGCGCGAAGCCAATGCCAGCATAGTGTTGAACAAGCTCTACAAGATGACGGCTCTGCAGTCGTCGTTCAGCGTCAATAATATTGCTTTAGTGAATGGACGTCCCAAGTTGATGAATCTAAAGGATATGATTGGCTACTTCGTTGACCACCGCAAGGAAGTCGTTATACGTCGCACCAAGTACGACCTCAGAAAAGCCGAAGAACGGCTGCATATACTTCAGGGACTGATTATAGCCTCGGATAATATCGACGAGGTGATAGCAATAATCAAGAAATCGAGCAATCCGCAGGAAGCTGTTGCCAACCTTATGACGCGCTTCGGACTTTCGGAAGTACAGTCGCGTGCAATCGTGGAGATGCGTTTGCGCCAACTGACCGGTCTGGAACAGGACAAACTGCGCTCCGAGTTTGCAGATATAGAAAAACTGATCATCGGCTTGAAGGAAATACTTGATAATGAAGAAGTTTTGTTAAAAGTGATAAAAGACGAGTTTCAGGAAATAATCGACAAATACGGCGACGAGCGTCGCACCGACATCGACTATGCTTCGGCGGACATGAATCCCGAAGACTACTATGCCGATGACGAGATGATTATCACCCTCTCGCACTTGGGATATATCAAGCGTACGCCACTCTCGGATTTTCGTGCTCAAGCTCGCGGCGGCGTAGGCTCTAAAGGCTCGGAAACGCGCGAGGAGGATTTCGTCGAATATATCTATCCTGCGTCAATGCACGCCACTCTGATGTTTTTCACGGCTAAGGGACGCTGCTATTGGAAGCGCGTCTATGAGATACCCGAAGGCGCCCGCAACACTAAGGGACGGGCGATACAGAACGTGCTCAACATCGATTCGGACGACCGCGTGAATGCCTTTATCAGAGTCAAAAACCTGACAACCGATACCGAGTTTGTCAAGTCGCACTACCTCGTGTTCTGCACAAAGCACGGCATGATCAAAAAGACCCGGCTCGAAGCCTATTCGCATCCGCGTCAGAAAGGCGTCAACGCCATAGTACTGCTCGAAGACGACGGACTGATACAGGTACGCATGACTAACGGCAACAACAACATAGTGATAGCCAAGAAAAACGGTCGCGCCATCCGCTTCCCCGAAAGCAAGGTGCGCCCCGTGGGACGTAATTCTCAGGGAGTGCGGGCAGTAAAATTTGATGGCGCCGACGACTGCGTAATAGGTATGGTTTGCATAAAAAATCCGGAGAAGGAATCAATCCTCGTAGTTTCGGAGAAAGGTTTCGGAAAACGCTCAAAAATAGATGATTACCGCATAACCAATCGCGGAGGCAAGGGCGTCAAAACCATCAATGTAACCGAAAAAACAGGCAAGCTGGTTGACATTAAAACCGTAACGGACGAAAATGATTTGATGATAATTAATAAGTCCGGCATGACAATTCGAATAAATGTTGTAAATTTGCGGCTCGTTGGACGTGCAACTCAGGGCGTAAAATTGATAAATCTTGATAAGCGCAACGACGAGATAGCCTCTGTATGCAAGGTTCTTTCGGAAAGCGAGGAAGAAAAGATTGCCAACAAAAAGCTCACCGAGGAAGCGGAAATTGCAGAGGAAGCGCTCAAGAATGTTCCGGTCGATTTTTTGGAAGAAAACATCGAGGACGCCGAAGACGCCGAGGACACCGACATCGAGGAGATAGATGACATCGAAGATGAGATTGAAGAAGATATTGACGATGACATCGAAGAAGAGATTGAAAATGATGATACAGACAAATAGATTTAATAACTCAAAATTCTTAAGAAAATGAAAAGATTAGGATTCACAATTGTACTATGCCTGATTACTGCCGTTTCATTCGGTCAGAAAAAGGCGGTATCCGAAGCATTGAAACTTGC
>JAITPL010000190.1 GCA_031289445.1 Tannerella sp. | reverse complement strand
ACATCGAGCCTTTGTCGTCGGGATGTACGCGGTTGGCGAGCAGAATAACCCCTGTACCCGATTCCGGGTCGATCGTCAGCGAGGGACCCGTATATCCGGTATGTCCGTAAGCCCTGCTTCCGAAAATATCGCCGTCGTGCTCGTATGGCGAATAGACATCCCAGCCCAACGAACGGCCAAACTCCTCAAAATTGCGTGGAACGCGCGTCATGGCCTCCACCGTCAACCTTCCGAGTATGCGTCCCTTATCCGCGTATGTTTTTTTGTTATCTACAGCGCCGCCGTTCAGCAACATGGCTACAAAGACAGCCAAATCTTCGGCGTTCGAGAACAAACCCGCATTGCCCGAAATACCGCCGTTCATGATGTTAGCCAGCGGGTCATGCACTTTCCCCCTGAGCACCGAGCCGTCGTCCTGCCGTTCGGTCGGCGCAACCCATTCGAGAGTCTCGCCTGTCGGATTATAGTCCGTGTGCTTCATTCCGAGCGGCCGGAAAATGTTCTCCTGCGTAAACTCCTGCAAGGTCATGCCGCTGATGTTTTCGACGACACGCTGCAGTGAAATGAAATTAAGGCAACTGTAATCGAAGACCGTACCCGGCGCATTGTTGCGTGCCACGGTTGAAATATGCCTTATCAAGCCGTCGGGATTGGGTACGGTGTAAGTCTTTTGCAGTTCCGCGACCGGCGCATAAGGCGGCAATCCCGACGTATGCGTCAGTAAATGAATGATTCGTATAGGTGTTTTCCCGCCGCTGACGGTATCCGTCCACCCCCGGTAATCGGGAATGTACAGGGCAACGTTGTCCATCAGACGCAGTTTGCCGCGTTCCATCAGGATCATGACCGCCGTGGCCGTCGCTACCGGTTTGCTTACCGAGGCAAGGTCGAAGACGGTTCTTGTCGTCATCGGCAGAGTGTCGGGATAGACCTCGCGGTTGCCGTAAGCTTTCAGGTAAGCTATCTGACCGTGCCGCACCACGGCCACGACTGCACCCGGAAACTCGCCCTTGCCTATAGCCTCGTTGACGGCATCGTCTATCAGGCTGAGTTTACGGCTGTCCATGCCTGCCTTTTCGGGTTTCACTTTGGGTAAACCCTGAGCGTTGAGCGTAGCCGTTACCGGCATAAAGAGCAAAAAAATAAAGAAGAACTGTTTCATAGGGAATAGTGATAGTGAATAGTGAATAGTGAATAGTGAATAGTGAGTGGGGATTAGAGAGTCGTGAATAGCGAGTCGTGAGAGTGAATAGAGAGTCGTGAATAGAGAGTCGTGAGAGTGAGCAGTGATTAGTGAGAGTAAGTAGAGATTAGTGAGAGTGAGCAGTGAGAGTAAGTAGTGAACAGCGAGTAGTGAATAGTGAACAGTGAATAGTGAACAGTGAGCAGTGAATAGCGTCAGCCTTTTAATTATCAATTATCAATTATCAATTATCAATTATCAATTGCCGAAAAGCATTCCACATGCGGCGAAGATGTCTTCTCCTCTTGAGGCGCGAATAGTAGTGGTAACGCCTGCGGAGCTGAGAGTATCGCGAAACTGTTCAATACGGCGGTCCGAGCTGCTTGTGAGTTTGACGTCCGGTATGGCATGGAAACGGATAAGATTGACGCGACACTCTATGCCGTTAAGCAGCCGTGCGAGGTCTTTGGCGTGGCGGTCGCTGTCGTTAAGACTGTGGAACATTATGTACTCGAACGAGACGCGGCGCTGGTGTGTGAAGTCGTATTGATGCAGCAGGTCGATGATACTGTCGATGTGGTAAGCCTTCTCTACAGGCATCAGCGACAGCCGCTCTTCGTGGTGAGGCGAGTGCAGACTGACAGCCAGATGGCAGGCGCTCTCGTCGAGAAAACGCTTCAGACCGGGAAGGATACCCGAAGTAGAAACCGTTATCCGTTTCGGACTCCAGGCATAACCGTAAGGTGCGGTGAGGATTTCGAGCGTCTTGAGTAGCGCCTCTATATTGTCTAAAGGCTCGCCCATGCCCATAAACACAATATTAGACAGCTGTTCGTTTTCGGGAACAGCCTGTATCTGGTTCATTATCTCGTTGGATGTGAGATTGGCGGCGAAACCTTGCTTTCCTGTCATGCAAAAGAGGCAGTTCATCTTGCAGCCCGCCTGCGACGACACGCAGAGTGTATCGCGCTCAAAGGAGGGTATATGAACGGCTTCGACCGAGTGGCGACCGTGATTGACGGTAAACAGATATTTCGTGGTATCGTCCTTCGAGGTGTGAGCTTCGACCGGCGGTTTCAACCCTACCTCGTATTGCTCCGACAGCGCCTCGCGATTGGCTGCCGAGATATTGGTCATTCCGTCGATTGAACGCACTTTCTTCTTATATAGCCAGTCGGCTATCTGGGCGGCAGCGTAAGAAGGCAGCGATGTCTGCGACACCACTGCCTTCAACTCCGTCAAAGTCATTCCTAATAAAGGTTCTTTGATCTCCATTACTGGAAGCGTATTCTGTTGTCCTTAATCTCGGCGTTCCGCTGCATCTGGCGTAAGGCCAAACTGGCTATACGGTAGTTGCTGTTGGATTCGAGCATCTCTTTTTCGCGCTTTTCGTTGTATTCGACGCTTTCTTTTGTGCGGTTGACGACCTCGAATACATATACGCCGTTGCTGCCGGCTACCGGCTCGCTTACCTTGTTGAGCGGCGAGGATACTATCAAAGCGTTGAGCTTAGGCTCGACGCCGATGTTGGTGATGCGTGAGGTCGAGAAGTTGATATACTTGACCGAATCGACGTTCTCGTTCAACTCCGTAGCATAAGCTGCAAGTGATGTGAGGTTTTTGGCTTTCAGCGAAGCAGCTATCTCTTCGCCTTTCTTGCGGGATGCCAGCTCGGTTTTCAATTGCGGCGTAACGGCAGCAAGCGACTGGTAACCTTCGGGCAGTTTGCCCTTGTGAGCTGCTACTACAAACTTGTTGTCGCACTCGAATACCTCGTCTGCAATCTGACCTTTCTTGGCATTGAACGCCCAGCGTACTACCTGACGCGCACCTGTAACCGACCCTACAGTCTGGTCGGTGCTGACTACTTTCACGTTTGTAGATATATCATAGCCGTTGTCGCGGGCATTGGCTTCGATCAGTTCTATGCTGTTGTTCTTGGCAACGAACTGGTTGAGCGCGTTATATATCAGGCTGCGGGTAATGGAGCTTGGCGTTACCGTGTATGTAATATCGGCAACCTTGTATTTGGGAACGCTCTTGGTGCGGTCTGTTACCTTAACTATATGCAATCCGTAGTTGGTCTTGACTGTAGCGCTCTGACCTGCCGGCAACGAGAAGACTGTGCTCTTGAATTCTTCGTTCAGCGATTGCAGTGCGCTTGCTTCGGTCATCCAGCCTAACTCGCCGTTCTTCTCCGCCATCTGGTCAACAGAGTGTGCCTTGACTATCTCGGTGAAATCGGCGCCTCCTTTGAGGACAGCCAGCAGACTGTCGGCATATAACCTCGTCGCAGCCTCCGTAGCGCGCGGCGCAAGCATCAACTCTGATACCTGTACCGAATCGGATGCTTCTGTCTTGTCCACCAGCTTGAGAAGGCGATATGTGTCGTCGGCGAAGAGCGGGCCTATGATGTCTCCCACTTGTGCTGTCTGCACAAAGTCTATTACCTCTCTATCCGTTTCAAAGCCTGTAATCGAGAAGAAGGCGTTGACATACTTGCGCTCCGATTTTTCGTTGACAAGGGCAGGCACGTTATCGGTCGTCTCCAGCTCGGTGCGTATCTCGCCCATCTCCCTGGCGACCTTGTCGAAATCTTCCTTGCTCGGTACTATGTCAACAGCTATATAGTCGATAACGCTTGTCTCCGACTGGCGAAACATCTCTTTGCGTTCCTCGTACAGCTTCTTGATGTCGGACTCCGGGATGATGAGGGTCGAATCGGGTACGATAGGGAGAGACTGCACTATATAAGCGATGTCGGAACTTTCGGATGCGTTGTTGAATGCTTCCCTGGCTTCGAGCGAGTTGGCTACAATAGCTTTCGAGAGCAGACCGGTATATTTCTCGTTTAAACGGTTGCGCTTGATGTTCTTCTCCCAAAACAGCCACAGTAGCTTGTACTGACGCAGCTGAGCCTGAGAACTCTCCGGATGCTGCTCGATGTTCTTTATCGCGTTGAGGAAGTTAAGCACTGATGTACGGTCGAATGTGCCTGTCTGCTGATTCTGAAAAAAAGGAATCTGCGCGATGACAGGCGAAATGTTCTCGCCCTCAATCATGTCGAGCATCTCTTCGGGTGTAACCGTGATGCCAAGGTCTTCCAAGTGCGGGTTGATTAACTTCTCCATAACAATCTCGTCATAGACCGTCTGACGAATCTGGCTAAGATAGGCCTCCGGCAAGTTCGATTGACCTGACTGTAGCTTGTAAACCTCTGTCAGCTCGTTTTCGAGATTTAAATACTCCTGATAACCGGTAGCTTCGCCGTTGACTACAACGACGTTGTTCTGATTACTGTTAAGTATCGAAGAGCTTGAGTTCAAGAGGTCTCCGATAATGAAAGCGAATAAGGCCAGACCGACGATTGTAACTAACAGACCGGCTTTGTTTCTAATGCGTTCTAATGTTGCCATTCTCTGATGTGATTTATTTTGTTTTAATTATATGTCATTTTCGGGGCGCAAAGATACAAATTATTTTTAAAATATAGTCAATAAATTATTTTTTTTGCACGCAGGGGTTTGTGCCGCCCTTGCGATTTCGTACTTCTGCTACCTGCTATCTTCTAATTTCTATCTTCTACCTTCTACTTTCTATCACGTTCTGCCAGCTTTGCAATTAGCTGTTTCGTTTCCTCGTCTTTCTTTGCTATCGCTGCCATTGCCTCTTCTAAGCTTTGGGCAAGTTTTTGTCGTTCCTCCTCGCCTTGGGCAATACGTTGGGCAAGTTTTTGTCGTTCCCCTTCACCTTCTGCAAGGCCTTTGGCAAGGCCTTTTGCTTCGCCTCTTATTTCACCTTTTTCTTCGGCGCTGATAAGCGTGCTGCTCTCATAGCGCCACTGGTCAATGTGGCGAATGTAAGAGGCTCGTTCGGCATCGGACAGTTTGTCCAACTGCAGGCGTTTGCGGGCTTCGGAAAGTCCCTGAGCTTTGAAACTGTCGGGTATCCGGTTGTTCTTGAAGTAGTAGATCCATTCGTCAAGCGAATCCTTTGCCACATCATCGAATCCGTTTATTTTCAGGATGTAATACTCCGGGTATATCTCGTCAATACGCTCCTGTTGGAACAGCTTTTTCTGCTGGCTGTCAAGCTGTAGCTCGTCCTTCTTGTGGATGCCTGTAAAACTGGTTGAGCCATGATAGACATAGTCGTCGCCATGGCCGAGTTCGAAATAGACTATGTCGATATGATAGACTTTCTTGAGATTTTCGTAGCGGTTGCCCTCGTACATGTTTTCGGTAATAAC
>JAITPL010000158.1 GCA_031289445.1 Tannerella sp. | reverse complement strand
TGCGTCTATATTCCGTCGGGGACTACAGGCGATGTGCGACAAGCCGTCAAGATGGAGTTTCTCGAAGCCTTCACCGACTATCTGCTTCGTCTGCGTGCCGAACGTCCCAACCTCGTCATCTGCGGCGATTACAATATCTGCCACAAACCCATCGACATCAACCATCCCGAACGCCATCAGAAAGATTCGGGATTCCTGCCCGAAGAGCGCGAGTGGTTTGACCGCTTCGTGGCTCACGGCTTCGTTGATTCGTTCCGCGTCTTCAACGAACAGGCCGACCAATACAGCTGGTGGAGTTTTCGTGCCGGCTCGCGTGCAAAAAATCTCGGCTGGCGTATTGATTACCACATCGTTACCGAGAGCCTCCGTCCGCGTCTTCTTGGCGCAGATATATATCAACAGATAGCTTTTTCAGACCACGCCCCTGTCGTCGTCGAAGTGTCATAGACTAATTCTTTTCAATAATGACAGAAAAACATCCGGCCGGGCACGGCGCACTCTTGGCTACTTTCGTCGCTTTCGGCCTCAATGTGCCGATAATGAAATCGGTGCTGTCGGAACTGCAGATAACGCCAATAGATATAGCATTCTTCCGCTTCTCGGGAGCGATGCTATTCTTCTGGATAGCCTCGCTTTTTATGCCGCATGAGCGTGTGCCCTTGCGCGACAAACTGCTTATCTTCGCAGCCTCGTTCTTCGGCATCTTTTTTAATCAGTTCGCGTTCAGCATAGGCCTCTCGCAGACTTCCCCCATCGACGCCTCCGTTATCAATACCGTATCGCCGGTTATAACCATGCTGCTCGCCGCATTCTTCCTGCACGAGCCAATCACATGGGTCAAGTCGCTCGGTGTGGCAGTCGGTTTGGCGGGAGCGCTGCTGTTAGTCCTCAGTAATAACTTCGAGCATGGCGCCGCCGCCGGCGTTGCTACGAGCCTCAAGGGAAACCTGTTAATCATAGTCAGCACCATCTCGTTTGTAATCTATCTGACGGCATTCAAAAACGTCGTAACGCGCTACCGTCCTGTAACGCTGATGAAATGGATGTTTCTCTGCGCTACCGTGTGTTCTCTGCCTTTTTGCTGGCACGACGTCAGCACCCTCGACTTTGCCGGCGTCTTGCCGGTGTCGTGGCTGAAAATCTTTTATGTAGTAGGTGTGGCAACCTTTCTTGCCTATTTTTTGTTGCCTGTCGGACAGAAATATCTGCGCCCCACGATAGTCAGCATGTACAATTATTTGCAGCCGATAGTAGCCTCATTAGTAGCGGTTGCGGTAGGTATGGACGTGTTTGGCTGGCACAAAGCCGTAGCCACCGCCCTTGTCTTTCTTGGCGTCTATATCGTAACCCAAAGTAAATCACGCGCACAAATGGAGCGAAGAGTCAAGAATAATTCTTAACTTTGTATCAAAAATATACAATAATATGAAGACATTTATGGATGAGAATTTCCTGCTTGAGACCGCTACCGCGCAGGATTTGTATCACAATCATGCGGCCGCGATGCCGATTATAGACTATCATTGTCATTTGTCGCCACAGATGGTTGCCGATGATCAGCGGTTCAAGTCGCTCACCGAGATATGGCTTGGCAGCGACCACTACAAGTGGCGTGCCATGCGTGCCAACGGCATTGATGAACGCTTTATCACCGGCTCCGACGCTACCGACTGGGAGAGATTCGAGCAGTGGGCGGCCACGGTGCCATATACCATGCGCAATCCACTGTATCACTGGACTCACCTTGAGCTAAAGACCGCTTTCGGCATTGATAAGATACTCAAGCCCTCGACGGCTCGTGAAATCTTCGAGCACTGCAATGAGCTTCTCGCGCGGCCGGAGTACTCGGCACGCGGGCTGATGCGGCGTTATAGAGTAGAAGCGGTCTGCACCACCGACGACCCTATTGACAGCCTCGAACATCATATCCGCACCCGCCAAAGCGGCTTCGAGATACGCATGCTCCCGACTTGGCGACCGGACAAGGCTATGGCCGTTGAATCGCCGTCCGCCTTTCGCGCTTATGTCGAGAAATTATCCGCCGCAAGTGGAGTGTCGATATCTTCATTCACCGATATTATTGAAGCCTTGCGTCGCAGGCATCAGTTCTTTGCCGAGCAGGGATGCAAACTGTCCGACCACGGCTTCGAAGAGTTCTATGCCGAAGACTATACGGACGCCGAAATCGCTGCCATCTTCAATAAGGTTTATGGAGGCGCTCAGCTGTCTCGCGAGGAGATAGTGAAATTTAAATCGGCTATGCTTGTCATCTTTGGCGAGATGGACGCCGAAACAGGCTGGACACAACAGTTTCATTTCGGCGTGATACGCGATAATAATTCGCTGATGCTCAAGCGTGCAGGAGTAGATACAGGCTTTGATTCGATTTGCGAGTTTGCTAACGCCAAAGCGATGGCAAAGTTTTTCAACCGTCTCAACAGCGCAGGCAAGTTGGCCAAGACTATCCTGTACAATCTCAATCCGAGCGCCAACGAGGTTGTAGCCACAATGGCGGGTAACTTTCAAGACGGACGGACGGTCGGCAAGATACAGTTTGGCGCGGCCTGGTGGTTTCTCGACCAGATAGACGGCATGGAGAAGCAGATGAACACGCTGTCCTTGCTCGGTCTCTTGAGCCGTTTTGTAGGCATGTTGACCGATTCGCGCAGCTTCCTTTCCTACCCTCGCCACGAATATTTCCGCCGTACGCTCTGCAACCTTGTAGGACGCGACGTCGAGAGCGGTCAGCTACCCGCTTCCGAACTTGATTTCATTCGCCAAATGATAGAAAATATCAGTTATTATAACGCCAAAAATTATTTCAATTTCTAATGATGCAAATTAACGAACGAATAGCTCGGTTGCGCGAATTCATGCGCGAGAAGGACTTGCAGGCTTTCATCGTCCCTTCGACCGATGCGCATATCAGCGAGTATATACCCGAACATTGGGAATCGCGGCGCTGGATTAGCGGTTTCACAGGCTCGGCGGGAATAGTGGTCGTTACCCTCGATAAAGCCGGATTGTGGACCGATTCACGCTACTTTCTGCAAGCCGAGCAAGAACTTGCGGGTAGCGAGATAGCTCTCTACAAAGACCGCCTGCCCGAAACAGTCAAGATTGCCGACTTCCTCCGGGCGGAGTTGTCCGAGAAAGAGCGCGTTGGCATCGACGGCAATGTATATACGGCTAAAAATGCGCTCATACTCAAAGCTGAACTCGAAGAAGAGCGTATCGTGCTTGTCCCCGACTATGACCCTTTTGCGGAGATATGGACTGAGCGCCCGCCGCTGCCAAAAGATAAGGTCTTTGTGCACAGGCTTGAATATGCCGGCGAGACTATTGCAGACAAGATTCGGCGACTCCTCGACGAAGCTGCGAAACATGCAGCTAACTCAGTGTGGATAAGTTCGTTGGACACTATTGCATGGTTATTGAATATTCGCGGCTCGGATGTGCCTTATAATCCGGTAGTTGTGGCTCATGCCTTTATCTCCGAAAACGAAAAGATACTTTTCATTGATACCGACAAGGTTTCTCTCACTATAGCCGAAATGTTTAAAAGCGAGTCTGTTACGATAAGACATTATGACGAGGCGGGCGATTTTCTGAGGAAGATGTGCAATTATGCGGTCTGCATCGACAGCACAAAGATTTCGTACAATATATATAACATAATCAAGGCACGCAACTGGGCGGTAGATACCGTCTCTATAGGCGACCTGCTGAAAAGCCGCAAAAGCGAGCGTGAAGCTCAGGGCTATCGCAACTGCATGGTACGCGACGGCATTGCGTTGACGAGGTTTTTTATCTGGCTGGAACGAGCCGTTCCCGAAGGCATTGTTACGGAGTATAATATTGGCCTGAAACTGAAAGAGTTGCGCAGTAAAGGCGAACTATTTGCGGGCGAAAGTTTCCCTACCATCGCCGGATATGCCGCCAACGGCGCTATCAACCATTATCATCCTACGGAAGACAATAGCCTGACCGTCCTGCCCGAAGGCCTGCTGCTTATTGATTCCGGCGGGCAATATTCGGACGGCACTACCGACATCACCCGCACTGTAGCCCTTGGCGCTTTGACCGAGGCTATGAAGCGCGACTATACGCTTGTACTGCGCGGAATGATAGGATTGTCGGGGGCTGTTTTTCCGGCAGGGACGCGAGGCTCGCAGATTGACATTCTGGCTCGCAAGGCTATGTGGGAGCAGGGCGTCAACTATCTGCACGGCACAGGGCATGGCGTAGGTTATTACCTGAACGTGCACGAGGGGCCGCAAAGTATCCGTCAGGAAGAAAACCCTGTGGTGATGCAGCAAGGCATGATTGTTACCAACGAGCCGGGTATCTATCGCGACCGCGAGTACGGCGTGCGCACCGAGAATATGATGCTCACAACTCTCGCAATGACAAGCTCTTACGGCGAGTTCTTCAAGTTCGAGACCCTCACGCTTTGTTATATCGACACTACGCCTGTAGTCAAAGAGATGATGACAGCCGACGAGATAGAGTGGTTAAACGACTATCATCAAAGGGTTTACGATATTATAAGTCCGCATCTCACGGATGATGAAAAAACATGGTTACGTAACAAAACATCAAGAATATGAGCGTATTAAGCAATTATCCCCGCACCTTTTGGGTCGCCAATACTATTGAATTATTCGAGCGCTGGGCATGGTACGGTTTCTTTGCGCTCTTCGCCAACTATCTCACCGGCTCTTCCGACCTCGGCGGCCTGGAGTTCACGCAAAGTCAGAAAGGCATGATAATGGGCTTCGGCACGGGCATACTCTATTTTTTGCCCGTTCTGACAGGCGCTATTGCCGACCGCTATGGATACAAGCGGGTGCTCGTTATAGCCTTCATCGTCTATGCCTCAGCCTTCGCACTTTTTCCGCAGGTATCGTCGTTCGCGGCCGTTTTCGCAATGTACCTCTATCTTGCTGTAGGAGCGGCGCTATTCAAGCCCATCATCTCGGCCACCATCGCCAAAACCACTACCGAAAAAAATTCTTCAATAGGATTCGGCATCTTTTACATGATGGTCAATATTGGCGCTTTCATCGGCCCTCTGATAACTCTGCTCTTCAAGAGCCGTTCCGAAATGATTTTCTATATCTCGTCGGGGATTATTCTGCTGAATTTCATACTATTGCTGTTCTACAACGAGCCGGCAAGAGGCAAAGAGGTGCGTAAAGAAGTTTCGCTGACAAAAACCATACGCGCTATTTTAGTCAATATGAAAAGCATAGTCAAGGATGTCAAGTTTCTGATTTTCTTGTTGATAATAGCAGGATTCTGGACAATGTACCAGCAACTGTTTTTCACCCTGCCGGTCTTTATCCATCAGTGGGTCGATACGAGTGTGCTGTATCATTTCTTCGACGCGCATATTCCCTTTGTGAGCGCTAACTACAGCCCCGCTCCCGAAACGCTCGACGCCGAGTTTATCACTAATGTGGACGCCATGTATATCATCCTGCTACAGATTGTGGTCTCGGCGATTGTCATGCGCTGGAAGCCGCTTCATTCCATGATAGTGGGCTTTCTGGTCTGCTCTGTTGGCATGTCGCTGACATTAGTCTCGCAAAACGTGCTTTTCACCCTTGTGGCCATACTGATTTTTGCCGTCGGCGAGATGGCAGGCTCTCCCAAAATCACCGAATACATAGGGCGTATCGCGCCTGCCGACAAGAAAGCGCTCTATATGGGATATTCGTTTATACCTGTTTTTATAGGTAACGTACTGGCGGGATTTATTTCGGGCAACGTATATCAAGCTTTGTCGGACAAGGTCTCCATAACCATGCGCTTCGTTGCCGACAAGGGTTTTCGCATATCCGAAGAACTGACCAACAACGAGTATTTCAACGAAGCGGCGCTACAATCCGGACTTACTACCCGCGAACTCACCAATCATCTCTGGAACACCTACAATCCGTCCTCGCTATGGATAGTCATCCTCGCTATCGGCATCTTCGCCACGGTAGCGCTATTTTTCTATGACAAACGAACTGCAAAATAAGTAATCGAATGGAAGAAGATTTTGATATACGCGGGGCGAAAAGTATGCCGGAAAACGACAAGGAATATGAAAACCGTTTGCGTCCGCTTGCGTTCTCCGACTTTAAAGGACAGGCTAAGGTAGTAGATAACCTGAAGGTCTTCGTTACCGCTACGCGAATGCGCGGCGAGGCGCTCGACCATGTCCTGCTGCACGGGCCTCCCGGTCTGGGCAAAACAACGCTCTCGAACATCATTTCCAACGAACTTGGCGTAGGGATGAAGGTTACTTCGGGACCTGTGCTCGACAAACCCGGCGACCTTGCGGGCGTGCTGACTTCGCTCGACAAAAACGATGTGCTTTTTATTGACGAGATACATCGCCTCAGCCCCATTGTGGAGGAATATCTATATTCCGCAATGGAGGACTATCGCATTGATATTATGATAGATAAAGGCCCAAGCGCACGCTCTATTCAGATTGACCTTTCGCCCTTTACGCTGATAGGAGCAACGACGCGCAGCGGTCTGCTGACCAGCCCCTTACGCGCCCGCTTCGGAATCAATATGCACTTGGAATACTATGACGCCGAGACATTGACCGGAATTATAATGCGAAGCGCTAATATTCTGGGTGTTCACTGCGAAAAGGATGCGGCAAGAGAGATTGCCGGTCGCAGTCGCGGCACGCCCCGCGTAGCAAACGCGCTATTGCGTCGCGTTCGCGATTTTGCGCAGGTCAAAGGCAGTGGCAGTATCGACAAACCGATAGCCTGTTACTCTCTCGAAGAACTTAATATCGACCGCTACGGCCTCGATCTGATTGACAACAAATTGCTGAATACGATTATAGATAAGTTTGCCGGCGGCCCGGTAGGTCTATCTACCTTAGCCACAGCGCTTAGCGAAGACCCGGGTACTCTCGAAGAGGTCTATGAGCCTTTCCTTATTCAGGAAGGATTTATCAAACGCACCCCTCGCGGACGCGAAGTAACCGACCTTGCATACAAGCATCTCGGCAAGACGCGCTTCGCCGAACAAACATCCATCTTCGAGCAGTCATGGGGGGAGCGATAAGAGGTTTAGTCAAGGACACTGCCGTTTATGGACTGAGCAGTATCATGGGTCGGGTGCTCAATTGGATGCTTTTGCCTGTCTATGTGCGCGTGCTGCCGAATACCGGCGATTATGGCGTCGTTACCGAGCTGTACGCCTGGACGGCTATATTGCTCGTATTGCTCACTTACGGCATGGAGACAGGGCTTTTCCGCTTTATCAACAAGACTGACGAGCGCGAGCCGTTGCGGGTTTACGGTAGCATACTGCGCTCTCTGGCAGTTACTTCCGCGCTGTTCTTCGCCCTTGTTTTCATTTTTCTCAATCCTATCAGCTCTTCGCTGAATTATTCCGCCCACCCCGAATTTATAGCGATAATGGGCACAATCATTGCCGTTGACGCCTTTTGCTGCCTGCCATTCGCCTTTCTGCGCTACCAAAGGCGACCTGTTCGCTTTGCCACTCTTAAACTGATAAATATTGCTCTCAGCATACTGCTTAACATATTCTTTTTAGTGCTTTGTCCGCTGATAGAAGCATCTTATCCGAAGGCAATCGGCTGGTTTTACAAGCCCGATTATGGCGTCGGCTATATTTTTATCTCTAACGCAATAACAACACTGCTGACGCTCGTGATGCTGACGCCCGAAATCGTCGCCGGTCTGCGAGCAAGGATGAACTTCCCGCTGCTGAAACGGATTTTGAAGTACTCGTTCCCTATACTTATTCTCGGCATTGCAGGAATACTGAATCAGTCGATTGACAAGATGCTGTTCAAATTTCTTTTCGACGATAAGGAATATGCTGAAAATCAGTTGGGTATATATGGCGCTTGCTTCAAGATTGCGGTTATAATGGTGATGTTTATTCAGGCTTTTCGCTATGCCTACGAGCCTTTTGTCTTTGCTAAAAACAAAAATACCGACAGCCGCAAAGCTTACTCTATGGCGATGAAGTACTTTATTATCTTCGCTACGATTATCTTTCTTGGAGTGATGTTTTATATCGACATTATTAAACTGCTGCTTAAGCCAAACTACTATTCAGGTCTTAGCGTCGTGCCGATAGTGATGCTCGGCGAACTGTTTTTCGGCGTCTATTTCAACCTTTCGATGTGGTACAAACTGACCGACAATACGCGCTGGGGCGCTTATTTCTCTATTTTCGGCTGCATTATGACTGTGGCTATCATTATCATCTTTGTGCCGCATTACGGTTTTATGGCCTGCGCCTGGGCTTCGTTCTTCAGCAACCTTGCCATGATGCTGCTGTCGTACTTTATCGGTCGCAGGAAGTATCCTGTGGCCTACGACCTGCGTTCCGCACTTTTTTATGCTGTCGTCGCCGCCGCCTTTTACGCCGCCGCCATGCTTCCCGACGTCTCATCCCTCGCTCTGCGCCTGACTTATCGCAGCATCCTGCTAATCTTGTTTTTAGGATTGATATACAGACGCGAGTTTCATCGCCTATAGGCGTCTCCCTAATAGCTGAATTACAACTCTATACAGTGTTTATGACTTTATAAACCACTTCCATCCATATCCAGTACCTTAGCGCCTTGCCTACAAGCATTGAAGCGGCTACTATCCACACATTCGAGCGCATGAATCCCAGCACTACCGCAATAATATCGCCTACGCCGGGCAGAAAAACCCAGAAACCCATCCATGCACCCCTGTCCTGCATCCAGAGCCGCACACGTTCAATGCGGTCGGTATTGATTCTCAAGTACTTGCGTATCCATTCCATCTTGCCTATCATCCCAAGCCAATAGCAGGTCATGCCGCCGAGAAAATTGCCTGCAGTAGCTGCAATTATGCAAGGCCAGTAGGTTGCGCCGCCAAGCAGAACGCCCGTCAACACAATCTCCGAACTGAACGGCAGTATTGTAGCCGCCAGAAACGAAGCGACAAAGACGCCTATATAACCGTATTCAATCAAAAATTCCATAAAGGTAAAAGATATGAATAAACTAAAATTGCAAGGAACAGGTAATAGACGGCAAAACGCCATTTAATCCACATACTTTCAATGAAATAAGCGAATTGTATTGAGGACAGCAAACAAAGCGTCGCAAAGAGAGTGTCCGAATATTGACCGTAAAGGAATATCATAACCAGCGACCAGCCTGACATATCCATCAATAGCAGAAACATTTTTGTGGCGCGGATACCGTTTTTATACCTGTTGATACGGATGCTGAATAACGACATGACAAGAAAAGCAAACGATACCGTCATACCAATGCTAAAGTTCTTAATATCAGGGATATTAATATCCGTTACAGATTCGGAGAACGCTGTCAAAATTGAAAAGTCATGCTTCCACAAAGACCATATCACTATATACCAAAACACAATAAAGACGCCTACAAACGAAGCCATAAAACCCTGCAAAGTAATGGCTTCAAACTTGCGAAGAGCATACCAAAACAGGGGTGCCAGCCATATCGCGGGCGGGAAGAGCAGACTTGTAACGGCTATCAATACTCCGATGTTAAAAAGCGACGCAATAGAGGCGTGCGTCTCGAAAGTCCCGAAAACATAGTACATTACGGTAGCAACGCTAAGGATGAATATTGTAGCTTCGCGCAAGGGCGGCATACCGGCGTTAGTGCATATCAATATCATGAAAAGCAGAAAAGGCGTTTGAGACTTGAAACGTGTCAGTATCTCAATATCGTTGATGCGTTTCATTATAAAGCCCGCAATCAGGAGTAACAGTAAACCGACGCCGTAAGCGGCATAAATGTTTGTAAAGACCTCGCATACATTGTCCCAGAAAGGCAAAACGGAAGTCTCGCTATGCAACGGAAATCCGAGTTCAAGGACAGAGCCGTAAGCCCAGCACGCCAAACCGACAATCATTGTGAAAACAAATGTCAGCCGGCCAGATAACTTGGTGTTAGTTCTGCTATTGTCGCGATACGAGTATCCCATAAGCCCCTCTATATGTCAAATCCTATGTCGCGGCGGAAATATTTCCTGTCGAAAGTGATGGCCGCGGCGCTTGCGTAGGAAGCTGCCAATGCCTCTTCGCGAGTGCTGCCCAACGAACTGAGCGCCATCACACGACCGCCGGAGGTAACTAACTGTCCGTCTTTCGTAGCCGTGCCTGCATGGAAGATGATGCTCTGCGGATGTTTGCCGTCCAAGCCGCTTATGGCCTTACCTTTCCCGTAGTCTTCGGGATAGCCGCCGCTTACTATCATCACGGTAACTGCCGGCCTTTCTTCTATATTCAAGACCCTCACGGCAAGATTGCCCTCGGCGACGCCTTCAAGCAAATCGACCAGGTCGCTCTTTATGCGAGGTATAACTACCTCTGTCTCAGGGTCTCCCATGCGGCAGTTGTACTCAATAACCACAGGC
>JAITPL010000125.1 GCA_031289445.1 Tannerella sp. | reverse complement strand
GGTAATACAAACCAAAGACGCCGTTTATATCTTCGAGTTCAAACTCAGCGAGAACGCCACGGCAGCGCAGGCCTTACAGCAAATCGAAGCCAAGAATTACGCCATGCGCTATCAGATGTCGGGCAAGAAGACAGTCAAGATCGGCGTGCAGTTCGACAACAACATACGAACACTGGGAGAATGGATAATAGCAGGGTAAAGGGGCCTATCTTTACAACACGGTAGCAGAAATACACACACTCTCTCTTTACAGCACGGCAAATACTCTCTCTTTACATCACGGCAGCAGATACAATACGCGAGCCGTCGGTTTGTTCTGCGATGCTGACGAAGACCGTTTCCGTGGGCAGCAGTTCGCGTATAATATCAGGCCATTCGATAAAACAGAGCCGTCCCGAATCAAGATAGTCGCCGACGCCTATTTCGCAGGCCTCGCCAAGGCTGTTGATACGGTAGAAGTCGAAATGATAAATCAATCCACCCGCCCTGTCGCGGTATTCGTTAATTATTGAAAATGTAGGACTGTTAATCACATCCTCTACGCCCAACTCTTCGCAAACGGCCTTGATAAACGTCGTTTTGCCCGCGCCCATACTGCCGTTGAATGCAAAAATACGACTGTCACCCATAGCGTCCACAAACCGGACGGCCGCCTCGCGAATACCATCCAAACTATTAATCCTTATTTCCATTTATTTAGGCTGTAAAGTGATGATTGGAATAAGCATTTCTTCGAGCGAGATACCGCCGTGCTGAAAGGTATTCTTATAGTACGAAACGTAATAATTGTAGTTATTGGGATAGGCAAAAAACGAGTTGTTGAGAGCAAAAACATACTTGCTGCTCAGGTTGGGCGAAGGAAGCCCCACCTTTTCCGGCTCGCGTATCTCATATACGTCCCGGTAATTGTAATCCATGTTCTTGCCCACCTTGTAACGCAGATTGGTATTAGTATTCTTGTCGCCTACAATCTTAACGGGGTCGTCAACGCGAATAGTGCCGTGGTCAGTTGTGAGGATTATTTTGAAACCTTTGGCAGCGATGGTCTTAAAGAGTTCGAGGGTCGTAGAATGTTGAAACCATGAACGTGTGAGAGAGCGGTAAGCGGCTTCGCTCTGGGCAAGTTCGCGTATCATCTTGCTCTCGGTGCGTGCGTGTGACAGCATGTCAACAAAGTTTATCACTATCACGTTCAACTGATTGTTTGAGAGATTAGCCAAGTTATGCAGAATTTTTTCCCCATACTGCGAATCATATATCTTGTTGTACGAAAACGAATATTTCTTCCTGAAACGCTCAATCTGCGTCCTGATAAGCGGCTCTTCGTTGATATTTTTACCCTCCTCGCTCTCTTCGTCAATCCACAGTTCGGGAAACATTTTTTCTATCTGCACCGGCATCAAACCCGAAAAAATCGCATTACGCGCATACTGGGTGGCGGTCGGAAGAATGCTGTAATAGAGATTTTCATCAAAAGCAAAAAATTCGTTTAGCAGACTTTTGACCGTCAGCCACTGGTCGAGACGGAAATTGTCAATAAGAATAAAAAATATCTTCTCGTCATTGTCAAGCAGCGGGAATACTTTCTTTTTGAACAGACCGGGACTCATCAGCGGCGCTTCGTCGGGCTGCTGTATCCACGTCTGATAGTTCTTTTTCACAAACTTTCCGAAAGCGTTGTTAGCCTCCTTTTTTTGTATCTTCAGCAAATCCTGCATCTCGGTCTGCCCGTCTTCGAGCGTCAATTCCCAATAGACAATTTTCTTGTAGATTGCAATCCAGTCGTCAGTCGAGGCAGCCGCGTTTATCTGCGTCGATATGCGGTTAAATTCCTGCTGATAGTTAGTGGTTGTAGTCTCGGTTATAATGTAGGACTTATGCAGGTTTTTCTTGATAGAAAGCAGTAACTGGTGAGGATTGACCGGTTTGATGAGGTAATCTGCAATCTTGTTGCCGATAGCCTGATTCATAATACTCTCTTCCTCGCTTTTAGTAACCATCACAACCGGCACTTCGGGGTTGGTCTGCTTGATTAGCGCCAAGGTATCGAGGCCGCTAAGCCCCGGCATGTTTTCGTCGAGGAAAATGATGTCGAACGTTTGTTCGCGGCAGCAGTCAATGGCGTCCTGACCGCTAATGACCGGCACTATCTCGTAGCCTTTTTCTTCCAGAAAGAGAATATGCGGTTTAAGCAGTTCTATCTCGTCGTCTGCCCAAAGTATTCTGTCTTTTTTCATATATTTTATTTATTTACCGATGATGATTTTTCTTATTTCATTGAGTTTGTTGAGAGCCTCCATAGGCGTGAGGTTATTGACGTCAAGCGTCTTGATTTCGTCGCGCACCTGACTGAGAACAGGGTCGTCCAGCTGAAAGAAACTCAACTGATAGCCGTCGGCTGTGGAAGCGATTTTCTTTACAGGCTTACCCTTGATTTCCTGTTTACCCTTGATTTCCTGCTGTCGATTGTCGGTTTCGAGCTGTCGCAGTATCTCTTCGGAGCGTTTGACGATACTCTTGGGCATCCCCGCCATACGTGCCACGTGGATACCGAAACTGTGCTCCGTTCCGCCAGGAATGAGGTTGCGCAGGAATATCACCTTATTCTCAACTTCCTTGACCGAAATATTATAATTCTTTATCCTTTTGAATGAATTTTCCATCTCGTTAAGCTCGTGATAATGCGTAGCGAAGAGAGTTTTAGCGTTGTTCGTCGGATGTTCGTGGATATATTCGACGATAGCCCAGGCTATTGAAATACCGTCGTAGGTGCTTGTGCCGCGCCCCAACTCGTCGAAAAGAACAAGGCTGCGAGACGAGAGGTTATTGAGGATTTCGGAAGCTTCGGTCATCTCGACCATAAAGGTTGATTCGCCCAGAGATATGTTATCCGAAGCGCCTACGCGGGTGAAAATCTTGTCCACATAGCCGATACGCGCGCTTTCGGCGGGCACGAAGCTACCTGTCTGGGCGAGCAGGCATATAAGCGCCGTTTGCCGCAGCAGAGCCGATTTACCTGCCATGTTAGGGCCTGTGATGATAATAATCTGCTGCTTCGAGCGGTCGAGATAGACGTCGTTGGCTACGTAAGGCGAATCGGGCGGCAGCTGTTTTTCTATCACCGGATGCCGACCGGCCTTGATATCTATCACGTCCGAATCATCGACTATGGGGCAGATATATTTGTTTATGCGGGCAGAGAGGGCGAACGACAGCAGACAGTCGATATGACCGGCCCCGTTGGCATTCTCCTTAATCGACTTGACGAACTCGGCGGAATAGAGTATCAACTCGGCAAACAAACGGCTTTCGAGTACAAGGATTTTCTCTTCTGCTCCGAGTATCTTGCTTTCGTATTCCTTGAGTTCTTCGGTAACGTAGCGCTCGGCGTCAACAAGTGTCTGCTTGCGTATCCATTCGGGCGGCACCTTGCTCTTGTGGGTATTGCGCACCTCGATATAATAGCCGAAAACGCTGTTGAAAGCCACTTTCAGGCTGGGGATACCGGTAATGTCGCTCTCGCGCTGCTGCACTTTGAGCAGATAATCCTTACCCGAAAAAGCGATGGTGCGCAGTTCGTCAAGCTCGGCGTCCACTCCATTGGCTATCACCCCTCCCTTGCTGACGGCGAGAGGCGGATTGGGGAGTATTGACTTCTCTATCCTTGCCGCCAGTTCGCTGCAGGGATTGAGCTGCCGGCCTATCCGCATCAGACACTCGTCATCGCTTTCTTCGCAGAGCGTTTTTATCGGCACAATGGTTTGCAGCGCCACTTTCAGCTGCACCAACTCGCGAGGCGAGACGCGGCCGACAGCTACCTTGGAGATAATCCTTTCGATGTCGCCCAGCTGTTCGAGCAGGTTTTTCATCATTTCGGCCTTGTCGGGATAACGCAGAAAACAGGTAACAACCTGCTGTCGCTCTCTGATTTCGTTCAAGTCTTTCAGCGGGAAAAGCAGCCAGCGGCGCAACATCCGGCCTCCCATCGGCGAAACCGTCTTGTCAAGCACATCAAGCAGCGAGACGCCTTCGGCATTGAACGAGCCGAGCAGTTCGAGGTTGCGGACGGTAAACTTGTCGAGCCGCACGAAACGGTCTTCTTCGATGCGCGACAGATTGGTTATGTGGCTGATATTCGTATGTTGCGTTATGTCGAGGTAGTAAAGTATGGCTCCGGCGGCCACTATTCCGCAGTGCAGCTCGCTGATGCCGAAGCCTTTCAGAGTTTGTGTTCCAAACTGTTTGAGCAGTCTTGCGCCGGCTGTATCTTCATTAAAAATCCAGTCGTCGAGCTTGAACAGCAAGCATAGCGAATCGAAGAGTTCATTAAATATCTCTCGCCGTTCACGCTGCACCAGCACTTCTTTAGGAGCAAAACTGCCAAGCAGCTTGTCTATATAGCCGGGCGTACCTTCGGCAGTAAGGAACTCGCCGGTAGAGATGTCGAGCAAAGCGATTCCACAGGCGGCTTTCGATATATGTACGGCGGCGAGGAAATTATTCTCCTTGTTATTAAGGATATTGTCGTCCATCGAGATGCCGGGCGTTACCAACTCGGTGATGCCGCGTTTGACCAGTTTTTTAGCCATTTTCGCGTCTTCCAGCTGGTCGCAGATAGCCACTCGCTTGCCTGCCCTGACTAATTTAGGGAGATAGGAATCGAGGGCGTGATGCGGAAAGCCGGCCATAGCCACATCCATAGCGCCACCGTTTGAGCGTTTAGTCTGCACTATGCCGAGTATTCCCGCGCCAATCACGGCATCATCGCCGTACATCTCGTAAAAATCGCCGACGCGAAAGAGCAGGATAGCGTCGGGATGCTTCGACTTAATATCGAAGTACTGCTTCATAAGGGGCGTTTCAACAGGTTTTGCCATCTATAAATTATATCAATTATG
>JAITPL010000078.1 GCA_031289445.1 Tannerella sp. | reverse complement strand
TACCTTTGCAGCCGTAAAAAACGAAAAGAGCGTAACGTCACCGCTATGCTCTTTCCTGCCTTAAAAACCTAAAATATGAAAAAACCTAACCTAAATGTTACTTTTTTAGACGCACTAAGTCGCCGATAGTTTAATGGCGAAACGGTTAAATAATATTGATTTGATAAGATAAATACATAATGATTGTTAATGTGATGAAAAGATTAGAGTTGAGGGCGCCGGGCGGGGCTACGGAGATACTGCTTCATGCCTGCTGTGCGCCTTGTTCGTCGGCCATTGTCGAATGCCTGCTCGACAACGGCATACGCCCGCATCTCTTCTATTATAACCCTAACATTTTCCCTCGCGAGGAGTATGAAAAACGCAAGAGCGAATGCATCCGTCATGCCGAGGCTTTAGGGCTTGATTTCGTTGACGCCGACTACGATCATACGCGCTGGCAGGAGGCTGTACGCGGGCTTGAAGGAGAGCCGGAGCGGGGTTTGAGATGTCTGCAATGCTTCAGGGAGAGGCTGGCGGCGACGGCTCTTTATGCGCGCGAACATAATTATACCGTTTTTGCTACCACCCTCGCTACCTCCCGCTGGAAAAACCTTGCGCAGATCACAGAAGCGGGCGAGTGGGCGGCGCGACGCTTTGACGGAACGGCGTTCTGGGGCGAAAACTGGAGGCGAGGCGGCCTCAGCGAGCGACGCAACGAACTTGTCCGCCTCTACGGTTTCTACAATCAGAACTATTGCGGCTGCGAGTACTCCTTTAAAATTCAAAATTCGGCTGTTCCGCAAAATTAATTTCCCCAAATCTATTGCAAATCAAAAAATATTCCGTATCTTTGCGCAGTTTTTTAAAGAAAAATCGACTTTGGGAACGTTAAAAACATATAGAATAGACCTCAAAAGTCTCTTGCCCTCAACGACTTACACGTATGAGTACGTGTTAGGCGAGGGTTTTTTTGAAGCAATTGACGGCCCCGAAGTCAAACAGGGAACAGTGAACGTTGCCGTTGAAGTCATCCGCGCCCGGTCGGCTTTCGAGTTGAACTTCGATATCGAGGGGGTTGTGATGGCGACATGCGACCGCTGCTTAGACGATGTAGAAGTACACGTAGAGGCGCAGAACAGGCTGATTGTAACGTTTGGAGAAGCGTTTGACGATGCGGGAGACGACCATATCGTCATAGATGAAGAAGACGGCGCTATAGACCTCTCGTGGTATCTGTACGAGTTCGTTGCTCTGGCTATGCCTCTGAAGCGCGTACATGAGCAGGGAGGCTGCAACGAGCAGATGGTCGGTAAGCTTCGCGAACTGTGTGTAGAAGAAGGCTCGTCGGAGGACGAAACCGATGAAGACTGCGAAACAGATGAAGCCGACGAGGACTACGAAGCAGATGAGGACTATGAGGCCGATGATGCAGACGAGGACTACGACGCAGATGAAGCTGACGAGGACTATGAAGTCGGTGAAACCGATGAAGCAGACGATAGTGAGGGCGTGACAGACCCTCGTTGGGACGCTCTTCGTCGCTTAAAGATTTGAGATTTAATAATTAAAATATAAAATTTATGGCACATCCTAAAAGAAGACAAGGAAACACCAGAACTGCCAAGCGCAGAACGCACGACAAGGCAGTAATGCCGGCATTAGCACAGTGTCCCAATTGCGGGGCATGGCACATTTATCATACCGTATGCTCCGAGTGTGGCTACTACAGGGGTAAGTTGGCAATCGAAAAAGAAGCTGCCGTCTGACGAGGCGCACAAGCAGATCAAGGAAGTATGATAAATGCAGTAATAACAGGGATAGGCGGTTACGTTCCCGAAGATAGGCTGACGAACGACGATCTGTCGAAGATAGTAGATACCACCGACGAGTGGATTATGTCGCGTGCGGGTATCAAGGAACGCAGGGTTTTGAAAGGCGGTAAGGCTACATCATATATGGCTATTAAGGCTGTCAATGAGCTTATTGGCAAGACCGGCATCGAGCCTGAATCGGTCGAAGGCGTGATATGCGCCACCTCGACAGGCGATTACCATTTCCCTTCTACGGCCTCGATAACTGCCTATCAGACAGGCTGTAAGAATGCTTTTGCATTCGATATACAGGCTGCCTGTTCGGGCTTTATCTACCTGCTCGAAACGGCGGCCAACTATATCCGCTCAGGCCGCTACAAGCGCATCATCGCCGTAGCAGGCGACATGATGACGGCTATAACCAACTATACCGACCGCACGACCTGTCCGCTCTTTGGCGACGGTTGCGGCGCTATCCTCATCGAACCGACAAGCGATTCGGTAGGCATACTTGATTCAATCTTGCGTACCGACGGTAGCGGGTTGCCTTTCCTGAAAATGAAATCGGGCGGGACAGCAAGTATGCCTTCATACGAATCGATTGATAATCACGAGCATACGGTATATCAGGAAGGAAAGGCCGTTTTCAAGCGGGCTGTCATCGAGATGGCCGACGTGGCTGCCGAGATAGTTGAACGTAACGGTTTGAAGAAGGAAAACATCGACTGGATAGTGCCTCATCAAGCTAATCTGCGTATCATCGACGCTGCGGCACGCCGTCTGGAAGTGCCTGTAGAGAAGGTGATGATAAACATTCAGCGCTACGGTAACACCAGTTCGGGCAGCATTCCGCTCTGCCTCTGGGAGTGGGAATCGCAACTGCGACGAGGCGATAATCTTATACTCGCCGCTTTCGGCGCGGGTTTCACTTGGGGAGCCACATATATAAAATGGGGCTATGACGGAAGCGATACATAAATCCGGCTTTGTTAATATTGTCGGTAATCCAAACGTAGGAAAGTCAACGCTGATGAACCGTCTTGTAGGCGAGCGTATCTCGATAATCACGTCGAAGGCGCAGACTACGAGGCATCGCATACTTGGCATCGTCAATACGGAGACGATGCAGATAGTCTATTCGGATACTCCCGGAGTGTTGCGGCCTAACTACAAACTGCAGGAGTCGATGCTTGGATTCTCGGAATCGGCGCTTGGCGACGCCGATGTGCTGCTCTACATGACAGATGTGGTCGAGAAGATTGACAAAAACGAGGATTTCTTGCAGAGGGTAGCTAAGGTTGAATGTCCTGTCCTGCTGCTAATCAACAAGATAGACCTCTCGAATCAGACCTCGCTCGAAAGTCTGGTCGAGACTTGGCATGCGCTGTTGCCTAAGGCGGAGATATGCCCGATCTCGGCTTCTACAGGCTTCAATGTCGCCCTTATTCAGCGTCGCATAGAAGAGTTGTTGCCTCCCTCGCCACCCTATTTCGAGAAAGACGCCCTCACCGACCGCCCCGCACGTTTCTTCGTAACAGAGATTATACGCGAGAAAATACTCCTCTATTATCAGAAGGAAATACCTTACTCCGTGGAAGTTATAGTAGAGCAGTTCGCCGAAGAAACAACGACTATACACATCAAATCGCTAATCATAGTTGAGCGCGAATCGCAGAAAGGCATCATCATCGGACATCAGGGGCAGGCGCTCAAAAAGGTAGGCATGATGGCGCGTAAGGACTTGGAAAAATTTTTCGAGAAGAAGATATTTCTGGAAATGTTTGTAAAGGTCGAAACCGACTGGCGCAATCGCGACAATATTTTGCGAACATTCGGCTATCAGATAGATTAAAAATTTTAAAATTATGGGAAAAGTAGTAGCAATAGTGGGACGCCCCAACGTGGGAAAATCGACCCTTTTCAATCGCCTGACACAGTCGCGCGAAGCAATAGTAAACGAGGAAGCGGGCACAACGCGCGATCGCCAGTACGGCAAGGTTGACTGGGGAGGCTCCGAGTTCTCGCTTATCGACACGGGCGGATGGGTGCTCAACTCCGAAGACGTATTCGAGAGCGAGATAAACAAACAGGTGCAGGTTGCGCTCGAAGAGTCTGACGTTGTGCTGTTTACGCTCGACGTACTGACCGGTATCACCGACCTTGACGCCGATGTAGCAAAGATGCTGCGCCGAAGCGGCAAGCCGGTAGTTCTGGTCGCCAATAAAGCCGATAACTACGAGACACACGCTTTCGCCGCCGAGTTCTACAGTCTCGGTCTGGGCGACCCTATCTCGGTCTCGGCCATAAACGGCTCATATACAGGCGATTTATTAGACCGCATAGTCGAGTTGCTGCCTACCATAGACGACGATACGACCGAAGAAGAACTGCCCCGAATAGCAATAGTCGGTCGCCCGAATGCAGGCAAATCCTCGCTGATAAACGCTTTTATAGGCGAAGAGCGACACATCGTTACCGACATCGCCGGCACTACACGCGATTCAATCTACACGCGCTACAATAAGTTCGGACTGAATTTTTATCTTGTCGATACAGCCGGCATACGCAAGAAAGGCAAGGTGAGCGAAGACCTTGAATACTACTCCGTTATCCGCTCCATCCGCGCTATCGAGAACTCCGACGTCTGCGTTCTTATGCTCGACGCCACACGCGGGGTCGAGAGCCAGGACCTGAATATCTTTTCCATTATCCAAAAAAATCATAAAGGGCTGATAGTCTGCATCAATAAATGGGATTTGGTTGAAGACAAGTCGCCTGTATCCATCAAGACCTATATGAATGCTATTCGCGAACGCTTCGCTCCGTTCATCGATTTTCCGGTGTTGATGATTTCGGCAACAACTAAACAGCGCATTTTCAAGGTCTTGGAGGGCGTCAAGGCTGTTTACGACAACCGCCATAGCCGTGTGCCGACAGCCAAACTCAACGAGGTAATGTTGCCGATCATCGAAAAGACGCCTCCGCCGTCATGGAAGGGTAAGTATGTTAAAATCAAGTATATAACCCAGTTGCCGGGTTGTGCCGTTCCTACTTTCGTCTTTTTCTGCAACCTCCCGCAGTGGGTCAAGGAGCCATACCGCCGTTTCCTCGAAAACAAACTCCGCGAGCACTGGGACTTCTCCGGCACACCTATACAAGTGTTTATTAGAGAGAAGTAGCTTCTATGTGAACGAAAACCTCAATCCAAGCGCATTAGATATGCATAAAAACGTGGACAGTTTCATGTCTATCTCGCCCTTTTCCAAGGCCGAAATGTACTCGCGCTTCTTTCCTACCCTTTCGGCAAGTTGCCGTTGGGTGATTTTCAGTTCCTTGCGCTTGTCTTTCAGCAGTTCGCTGTAATACCAGTTATACGCGCCTTCTCTATGTGCCTCACGGGTTGGCGTTCCTTCCTTTCCGTAGCATTCATCAAGCAAATCATCTACTCTGTGTAGTTTTGCCAATTTTTTCTGATCTAATTCTCGTATCATAACTCTATAGTTTTTAATATGTTAATAGCCTTTTTTATTTCTTTGTCATAATCTTTCGAAGATTTCTTCAGGAAGCTGTTCAAAAACACGATTTTGGTTGCCTGAATGATGTTATCGTGGTCAACCGAAAACAATATGCTTCGGTGTTCGTTGAAGCCAACCGAAACACGCAGCTCATACAAATCTCTATCCGTATTGACTAAAACTTTTATGAATTTCGTGCTTATGACACGAATTTCTCTCAAGATAGTAAAACACTCATTAAACTTGCGCTTTGTGCGCTCATCCAGTGAATTGTAATACCGATCAAACTCATCTGTGTATATCAGTTCTCTTAGTTTTTTATTCTCTTCCATGCTGCAAAGGTAAGAAGTTTCTTACAAATATCCAAATTTTAAGTGAAAAATTTTGTATCGTACGCGCTTTTTTCGCGAAGTTAACGAGATTTTGGTCTATTCTAACGTTAGGTTGAAGACGTTTTTGAGTTTTTCGAGGTTAGGGTTTTTGCTGCTCAGATAGTTGTATCTTTCGGCAGCGGTGTAAACAGAAGCCGTCTCGTTTTTCTCAACAATGCGGGCCTCAATTTTTATGCGCGTGTTCTTGAGGTTGTACGCGAGGAAACGCAACAGCTCAATGCTGCAATCCTTTATCTCGTCTTTTTGAAGGGGGTTATGGACAGACACCTCAATAAGATAGCTCTCGCCCAACGTCGGAAGACAGTTTATCAGCGTGCTTTTAAGATGAGTTTTTTCTATTCCAAGGCTCTCGGCGTAAATCTTCCAATACTTCGTTAATTCCTCTTGAGTAAACTGATTGTCAGCCTCTTGCAACTGACCGGAAACGGCAGACAACGATGGCGACTCATTATCCTTGTCGATAAGTTCCCTGAGCGAGGTAGAACGTACGCGCGGCGCTTGAGACGACTGCGAATCA
>JAITPL010000059.1 GCA_031289445.1 Tannerella sp. | reverse complement strand
TTAATTGAAGACCGCAAAGATAAACTTTTCTTACGAATCTACCAAATTTTTCTTGAACTTTTTTTTGTGATTTTTTGAAATAATTTTCAACAACTTGAAATTCAGATAGTTACAAATGAAGTTTTTTTCATCTCCCCGATGTTATCCCAAAAGAGGATTTCAACCGGCAAAAAGAGGATTTCAACCCTGTTGATAGGCCAATAATATGCCCTTAGGAAGCGAGAAAAGCCATATTATCATCATGCAATACCCGCTCATAGTCGATATGGATGTCGGCTAGGGGACGGCCAAAAAAAACGCCGAAAATTTGGAGGTGTCAGAAATTTGGAGAAGTCAAAAAAAAACTCTTATCATTGTCGTGAGTTCGTACAATGTCAGGCGCCGCAGGGTGTTTGGAATTTCAACCTGAAACCGGTCTATGTAGTGTCGATTCTGGACTTCAAAATATTTGAAGCGAAGGAAGACGCGGAGCATGTCATTGCGAAGCACGAAGCAATCTACACAAATTTGCTACACCTTTCTATTTACATCGTCCTTAGAGATACAAGATTGCTTCATACCATGGCAGCCATAGTAATCGGGAGAGATTCAGGCGAGCCATGCAAAATTTCCACCTCCGCCAACAGCATGAAGCCGGCTATCCAAAAATAATTCGTACCTTTGCCGCGAGTTCTAATCAATTTTAACAACAACAATATGCAAACAGCAACGATTCAAGCGCGTAAAACTTCGGGCGGCGCAACAGCCCTGAAGCTACAAACATTTTTCCTTATCATCTTGATAATGACAGCTTTACCGGCATTCAGTCAGCAGGTCAAGCCCTTGCCTCGCGCTACTCCGGCATCCGAGAAAGTCAACGCAAAAGGTTTCGCCGACTATCTCGAAGCAGCCCGAAAGAGCGAGATAGGTATGCACAGCGTGATGATTGTGCGCAACGGTAAAGTAGTTGCCGAGCACTGGTTTGATGGTTTTTCGGCCGACCAGGCCCATGTCATGCACTCCGTCAGCAAGACCTTTACGGCTACTGCTATCGGTTTTGCCGTGGACGAAGGCCTGCTGACCCTCGGCGACAAAGTGATCAAGTACTTTCCCGACAAACTGCCTTCCACCCCGAACGACAACCTGAACGCGCTTGAGATACGCCATTTGTTGACCATGTCGTCCGGTCACGACGTCGAACCTAAACGCGGCGATGGCGACTGGCTCGAAACATTTTTCAACGCGCCCTTTGAACATAAGCCCGGCACGCGCTTTGTCTATAACAGCTTGGCGACCTACGTCCTGTCCGCCATCATTCAAAAGGTTACAGGCGAGAAACTGATTGACTATCTCACCCCCCGACTGTTCAATCCCCTGGGAATCACAGACGCCCGATGGGAAGAAAGTCCGCAGGGCATCAACAACGGCGGCTGGGGACTGTATGTGAAAACCGAAGACATGGCCAAGCTGGGCTTGTTCATCCTTCAAAAAGGCCTCTGGAATAGAAGCCGGCTGCTATCCAAGTCATGGTTTGACGAGGCAACCACGTTCAAGATCGAATCGCTTCCGGCAGGAACGAAAAAGGAAGACCTCAAAGTCCAACCCGAAGACAGCGACTGGTTGCAGGGCTATTGTTACCAGATGTGGCGCAGCCGTCACAACTCCTTCCGGGCCGACGGCGCTTACGGGCAGTATATCCTCATTCTGCCTGAGAAGAACGCCGTCATCGTTACAACGGCTCAGGTCAATGATATGCAAGCCGAACTCAACCTTATTTGGGACTATTTGCTGCCTGTTTTGGAGTGAAAAAAAACTTTTTTTGAAAAAAAGTGGAAAAAAATTTGGTGGATAAAAAAATAGTCCGTATCTTTGCACGCCCTAAGAGATGGGAAAGGACAAAAATAGAGAATTTTAAAACAACATAAACAAGTAGAAAGATGCCTACAATACAACAGTTAGTAAGAAAAGGTAGAGAGAAGTTAGTGGTCAAAGGCAAGTCGCCGGCCCTGGACGCCTGCCCGCAGAGACGGGGCGTATGCGTTCGCGTTTATACAACGACGCCGAAGAAGCCTAACTCAGCCATGCGCAAGGTCGCCCGTGTTCGTCTGACGAATCACAAGGAGGTGAACTCGTACATTCCGGGCGAGGGGCACAACTTGCAGGAGCACTCTATAGTGATGGTACGCGGAGGTCGCGTCAAAGACCTTCCGGGCGTTCGCTATCATATAGTACGCGGTACATTAGATACGGCAGGGGTCGCAAGCCGCACCCAGCGCCGCTCAAAGTATGGAGCTAAACGGCCGAAACCGGGAGCAGCTCCCGCAGCGGGCAAGACAGCAGGCAAACCAACAGGAAAAAAGAAGTAGTTAAGAGATAGTTTTTTAGAAGTTTAATATAAATCTGTTTTAAGTTTTTTTGGAGAATGATTGAAAGAGGCGCAAAGCCTCGTACATATTTAGGTTGAGTAAACAGTTCGGAGGAACAGTTGAAGCGCAACAAGATGTTGAATCAGCAACCAGGGAGCAAGGAACGAAATTTTTAAGTAACAATGAGAAAAGTAAAGCCAAAGAAACGCCAAATTTTGCCGGATCCGGTATATGGCGATACAAGGGTTACACGGTTTGTAAACCACTTGATGTATGACGGTAAGAAGAACATATCTTACGGCATATTCTATTCCGCTTTGGATAAAGTTAGAGCCAAGTTGCCTAATGAAGAAAAGTCGTCTTTAGAGATATGGAAGTCGGCTCTTGATAATATCACTCCTCAGATAGAGGTCAAAAGTCGCCGTATAGGCGGCGCGACCTTTCAGGTACCCACCGAGATCCGTCCGGATCGCAAGGAGTCAATTTCAATGAAAAATTTAATTGAGTACGCCCGCAAGCGAGGCGGTAAATCTATGTCGGATAAGTTGAGCGCGGAAATACTCGATGCCTTCAACAGTCAGGGCGGCGCCTTCAAACGAAAGGAAGACATGCACCGAATGGCTGAGGCTAACCGTGCGTTTGCTTATTTCCGCTTTTAATAACCTATAAAAGAAGAAGATGAGTAAAGCAGACGAAATGTTGAAATATACAAGAAACATCGGTATCATGGCGCATATTGACGCCGGTAAGACTACGACCTCCGAAAGGGTGCTGTACTATACCGGTTTGACGCACAAGATCGGCGAAGTGCACGACGGTGCGGCGACTATGGACTGGATGGAGCAGGAGCAGGAACGCGGTATAACCATCACGTCCGCTGCTACAACAACGTTTTGGAATTATAACAACGAGAAATTCAAGATTAATTTAATAGACACCCCGGGACACGTTGACTTCACTGTTGAAGTTGAACGGTCTCTCCGTATTTTGGACGGTGCCGTAGCTACCTTCTGCGCCGTCGGAGGCGTTGAGCCGCAGTCGGAAACCGTTTGGCGTCAAGCCGACAAGTACAACGTACCCCGCATAGGATACATCAACAAGATGGACCGTTCGGGCGCTAACTTCTTTGAAGTAGTGCGTCAAGTGAAAGTTATGCTTGGCGCCGCTCCCTGTCCGATACAGATACCCATAGGCGCTGAAGAGCATTTCAAGGGTGTAGTTGATTTGGTAAGGATGAAAGCTATATTCTGGCACGACGAGACTATGGGTGCAGAGTACAGCGTTGAAGAGATACCTTCGGAGTTAGTTGCCGAAGCTCAGGAATGGCGCGACAAGATGCTGGAAGTCGTTGCCGAGTGCGACGACGTCGTTATGCAAAAATATTTCGACGACCCGACAACAATCAGCGAGGAGGAGATTCACGCAGCTATCCGCAAAGGAACGCTGGATATGAAGATCAATCCCATGATATGCGGCTCGTCGTTCAAGAACAAGGGAGTACAGACGCTGCTCGACGCCGTCTGCGCCTACCTGCCCAGCCCTTCGGACACACAGTCCATCGAAGGCCACGACCCCGATTATCCCGACAAGGTCATCATACGCAAGCCGATTGCGGAAGAGCCGCTGACCGCCCTTGCGTTCAAGATAGCCACCGACCCATACGTTGGTCGCCTGTGCTTCTTCCGCGTCTATTCGGGCGAGATGACAGCCGGCTCGTACGTGCTGAACGTCCGTTCGGGCAAGAAAGAGCGCATCTCGCGACTGTTCCAGATGCACTCCAACAAACAAAACCCGATGGAGAAGATAGGCTGCGGCGACATAGGCGCAGGCGTCGGATTCAAGGATATACGTACAGGCGATACACTATGCGCCGAAGCCCATCCGGTGGTGCTCGAATCAATGGAGTTCCCCGATCCGGTTATCGGAATAGCCGTAGAGCCTAAGACACAGAAAGATATGGACAAACTCTCTACCGGCCTGTCCAAGCTGGCTGAGGAAGACCCGACATTCCGCGTCGAGACCAACGAAGACACCGGTCAGACGATCATTCGCGGCATGGGCGAGCTTCACCTTGAGATCATCGTTGACCGTCTGCGTCGCGAGTTCAAGGTAGAGTGCAATCAAGGCCGTCCGCTTGTATCCTACAAGGAAGCCATCACCAAGACGGTTGACCTGCGCGAGGTTTACAAGAAACAGACCGGCGGTCGCGGTAAGTTTGCCGACATCATAGTCAGTGTTGGCCCTGCCGACGCCGATTTCGAGGAACGTCTGCAATTTGTTGACGAAGTGAAAGGCGGCAACGTGCCCAAGGAATATGTTCCTTCGGTGATGGCAGGCTTCAAAAAAGCTATGAGCAACGGCGTACTGGCGGGTTATCCGCTCGACAAACTGAAGGTCGTATTGAAGGACGGCTCGTTCCACCCTGTGGATTCCGACCAGTTATCTTTCGAGATATGCGCCATTCAGGCCTTCAAGAGCGCTTCAATAAAAGCCGGTCCGGTTTTGATGGAGCCAATCATGAAAATAGAGGTAGTAACGCCCGAAGAGAACATGGGCGACGTGATAGGCGACCTTAACAAGCGTCGCGGTCAGGTCGAAGGCATGGAATCGAGCCGTACCGGAGCGCGTATAGTCAAGGCCAAAGTGCCGTTGGCAGAGACCTTCGGATATGTAACGGCGTTGCGTACAATAACCTCCGGCCGTGCCACATCATCGATGCAGTTCTCGCACTACGAGCAGCTGTCGTCGTCGATAGCCAAGCAGGTGCTGACCGATGTACAAGGAAGAGTTGATCTAATTAAATAAAAAGATATGAGTCAAAAAATTAGAATTAAATTAAAATCTTACGACTACTCCTTGGTTGACAGATCGAGCGAGAAGATCGTCAAGACCGTAAAGGCGACCGGCGCGGTAGTAAGCGGCCCGATTCCCCTTCCGACGCACAAGCGTATATTCACTGTAAACCGCTCGACGTTTGTGAACAAAAAGTCGCGCGAGCAGTTCGAGTTAGCGTCCTACAAACGCTTGATAGACATTTACAGTTCTACACCCAAGACGGTCGATGCTCTGATGAAGTTAGAATTGCCCAGCGGCGTAGAAGTAGAGATTAAAGTATAACAATTAAAAACAGTATTTGAAATGCCGGGATTATTAGGAAAAAAAATCGGAATGACATCCGTATTCAGTGCCGAGGGAAGAAATCTTCCATGCACTGTTATCGAAGTAGGTCCTTGTGTGGTTACGCAGATCAAGACTGAAGAGACCGATGGCTACAAAGCTGTGCAGTTAGGCTTCAAGGAGAAGAAAGACAAGCACACGCCGAAGCCCGAAGCGGGACACTTCAAGAAGGCAGGCGTAACGCCGCAAAGATACTTGGCCGAGTTCAAGGGATTTAATACCGAGTACAAGCTCGGTGATGTGATTACAGCTGAGTACCTGAGCAACACGTCGTTTGTCGATGTAATCGGCACGTCGAAAGGCAAGGGTTTTCAGGGAGTAATGAAACGCCACAACTTTAGTGGCGTGGGAGAGATGACACACGGTCAGAGCGACCGTCAACGCAAGCCGGGTAGCGTCGGCGCCTGTTCGTATCCAGCGAAGATATTCAAGGGTACACGTATGGGCGGCCAGATGGGCAACGTGCGCGTAACAATGCAAAATCTGCAAGTGATTAAAGTGTTGCCGGAGCAGAACCTGTTGATGGTCAAAGGCTCGGTTCCAGGCGCCAAAGGTTCGGTTTTATTAATAGAAGCATAAAACAATGGTAGTCAAAGTATTAAACAAACAAGGAGAAGAGACCGGCAGAACGGTAACACTCGACGATGCGGTTTTTGGGATTGAGCCAAATGATCACGCGATATATCTTGACGTCAAGCAGCATTTGGCTAATCGCCGTCAAGGCACACACAAGTCAAAAGAGCGCAGTGAAATATCGGGCAGTACCCGCAAGCTGATACGTCAGAAAGGCAGCGGCGGCGCACGTCGCGGCGACATCAACTCGCCTGTAATGGTAGGCGGCGGTCGAGTATTCGGCCCGAGACCTCGCGACTACAGCTTCAAGCTCAACAAGAAAGTGAAGGCTCTGGCACGCAAGTCGGCGCTGTCGTACAAAGCCAAAGACGGAGCCATCAGGGTAATCGAAGACTTCACGCTGGAAACGCCCAAGACAAAGGAGTTTGTAGCCATACTGAAAGCCTTGAAGGCCGACGGCCGCAAGACGTTGCTCGTATTGGCGGAGAACAACGACGGACTCTATCTGTCGGCACGCAACCTGCAATCGGCAACGGTAGTAACCGTACCCGAACTGAACACCTACAAGGTGCTTGACGCAGCTACCCTGCTGCTGAGCGAGAGCGCGGTAACAAAGATTGAAAACAACTTAAAAGCATAAGGAGGACAACAAAATGGGAATCATAATCAAACCTATAGTAACGGAGAAGATGACGGCGGTAACAGAGAAAACGCCTAATCGTTTTGGCTTCCGCGTTCAGCCCGACGCCAACAAGTTGGAAATCAGGAGTGCAGTCGAAGCCTTGTACAACGTGGTTGTCGAGGACGTCAACACGATGAACTACAGCGGCAAGAAGAAAAGCCGCTATACCAAGTCGGGCGTGGTCAACGGTCGTCAAGACTCGTTCAAGAAAGCGATAGTAACATTAAAGGAAGGCGATACAATCGACTTCTTCAGCAATATTTAATCCAAAACCTTCAAAATTCAAAATTAGAAGATGGGAATACGTAAATTGAAGCCCACGACCCCGGGGCAAAGACACAAGGTTATCGGTGCATTTGACACTATCACTGCAAGTACACCGGAGAAGTCTCTTGTAGTTGGTAAGACATCGTCGGGCGGTCGCAACAATACCGGTAAGATGACAGTACGTTATCTCGGTGGCGGCCACAAGCGCAAGTATCGTTTTATCGATTTCAAGAGGAGTAAAGATGGCATTCCGGCAACGGTCAAAACGATAGAGTACGATCCAAACCGTACCTCTCGCATAGCGCTGTTGTACTACGCCGACGGCGAGAAGAGCTATATCGTCGCGCCGAACGGACTGGAAGTAGGCCAAACAGTGATGTCGGGCAGCAAGGCTGCGCCCGAAATAGGTAACTCGTTACCGATGCAGGACATACCTGTCGGAACGATCATTCATAATATCGAGCTTCGTCCCGGTCAAGGCGCCAAGTTAGTGCGCTCGGCAGGTGCATTCGCACAGCTGACCTCTCGCGAGGGCACTTATGCGATCATCAAGATGCCATCCGGCGAGACGCGCAAGATATTATCCGCATGTAAGGCGACCATAGGAAGCGTGGGCAATTCCGACCACGCGCTTGAGAAGTCGGGTAAAGCCGGTCGTTCGAGGTGGTTGGGACGTCGTCCTCATAACAGGGGCGTAGTGATGAACCCAGTCGATCACCCGATGGGTGGCGGCGAGGGTCGTGCATCCGGCGGCCATCCACGTTCGCGTAAAGGCTTGTATGCCAAAGGCTTGAAGACGAGAGCTCCGAAGAAGTCATCTTCTCGTTACATCATTGAGAGAAGGAAGAAATAATCATTAAACCTTCATAAATCAAAAATCAAACTTCAAAATAAATAAAAGAAGATATGAGTCGTTCACTAAAGAAAGGTCCTTACATCAACGTCAAGCTCGAGAAAAAAGTGCTGACTATGAATGAGGCAGGCAAGAAAGCAGTAGTTAAGACATGGGCGCGGGCTTCGATGATATCGCCCGACTTCGTGGGTCATACTATTGCCGTACACAACGGTAACAAGTTTATTCCGGTGTTCGTCACCGAGAATATGGTAGGTCATAAATTAGGGGAATTTTCGCCGACGCGCATATTCCGCGGTCATTCAGGTAATAAAAAGTAAAAGTTATGGGCGCAAGAAAAAAAATAGCAGCAAATACGAGAAAAGAGGCGCTAAAGAGCGTGTCTTTCGCGAAGTTGAACAACGTTCCAAGTTCGCCCCGCAAGATGCGTCTTGTAGTGGATATGATACGGGATATGGAGGTTTTCCGCGCACTGGGCGTGCTGAAATACTCCAACAAGGAAGCGGCCGCTAAGGTTGAGAAACTGCTTCGCTCGGCGATAGCCAACTGGGAAACAAAGAACGAACGCAAGGCAGACAGCGGCGAGTTGTTCGTCAAGTCGGTAAACGTTGACTGTTCGACCACACTGAAACGTATGCGTCCGGCCCCGCAGGGTCGCGGCTACCGCATCCGCAAACGCTCGAACCACGTTACACTGTTCGTAGAAACAAAGGCACTCGTGAAAAATGATACTGAAAATAACAAAGAAAGTCAAAATTAATTGCAGATGGGACAAAAAGTAAATCCAATAAGTAATCGTTTAGGAATCATCCGTGGATGGGATTCCAATTGGTACGGCGGAAAGAAATACGGCGCTACATTGCTCGAAGACAGCAATATCCGCAAGTATCTGAATGCCCGTCTTGCAAAGGCAAGCATATCACGCATAGTGATAGAGCGCACGTTGAAGTTGATAACCATTACGGTATGCACCTCTCGTCCGGGTCTTATCATCGGTAAGGCCGGCTCGGAAGTTGACAAGCTCAAGGAAGAGCTGAAGAAGATTACCGACAAGGATGTGCAAATCAACATCTTCGAGGTTAAGCGACCGGAACTGGACGCCGTAATCGTTGCGAACAATATAGCCCGTCAGCTCGAAGGCAAGATAGCCTATCGTCGCGCCATCAAGAGCGCCATAGCAGCAACTATGCGCATCGGCGCCGAAGGCATCAAGGTACAGGTGTCGGGACGTTTGAACGGAGCGGAAATGGCACGCTCGGAGATGTACAAGGAGGGACGTACCCCGTTGCACACTTTCCGCGCCGACATCGACTATGCTCTGGGAGAAGCTCTGACAAAAGTCGGTCTGCTGGGTATCAAGGTATGGATATGCCGCGGCGAAATATATGGCAAGCGCGACTTGGCGCCTTCGTTCCAGGCACAGAAAGACTTCAAGGTTAACGAGCGCGGCGAGCGTGTAGATGGCGACAAACCATACGGCAAGCGCAGACGCGCAGACCGTGATGACCGTGGAGGCGGTGGCGAGCGCGGAGACCGCGGTGGCAATCGCGGCGGCGGCGGTGGCGGCGGACGTGGCAATGATCGCGGCGGCAATCGCGGTGGCGGTGGCGGACGCGGCGGAGACCGTGGAGGCAATCGCGGCGGCAGCGGCAGCGGCGGCGGAGGAGACAGGAGAAGGAGTTAAAAACAGCCACTCAATCCCCCCTCAAAAGGGGAAGTTAAGAGTAGTAGAATAAAAGATAAACAGATATGTTACAACCCAAAAAAGTTAAGTACAGAAGACCTATGAAAGGCCGCGCAAAAGGCCTTGCACAAAGGGGAAACCAATTGGCTTTCGGTTCGTTCGGAATCAAGTCCTTAGGTACAAAGTGGCTCACCGGCCGGCAGTTGGAAGCTGCCCGTGTGGCGGTAACCAGATATATGCAACGTCAGGGTCAGGTATGGCTTCGCGTCTTCCCCGACAAGCCCATCACCAAGAAACCCGCCGATGTGCGTATGGGTAAGGGTAAGGGCGATCCGGAAGGCTTCGTAGCCCCAGTTACTCCGGGACGCATAATATTCGAGATAGAAGGCGTATCCTTCGAGATAGCTAAAGAGGCACTACGCCTTGCCGCTCAGAAGTTGCCGATAACTACCAAGTTCATCGTGCGCCGCGATTATGATATTAAAAACGAAAATGCGTAAAAGTCATGAAGAGTGAAGAAGTTAAGGGTCTGAGTACCAAAGAATTAAGCGAGAGAGTAGATGCGGAGATAGCTTCGCTGGTGCAGTTGAAGATCAACCACAGTATATCGCCGTTGGATAATCCTTCGCGTATCAAGCAGTTACGTCGCTCAATAGCGCGTCTGAAGACTGAGTTGCATCAAAGAGCAATTGCCAATTGACAATTTAAAATTCACCATTCAAAATTCATACAGATGGAGACGAGAAATTTAAGAAAAGAGAGAACAGGTGTAGTCCTGAGCAACAAGATGGAGAAAAGCGCCACCGTTGCAGTCAAATGGAAGGAGAAACACCCGATTTACGGCAAGTTCGTCAACAAGACGAAGAAATATCATGTTCACGACGAGAAGAACGAGTGCAACATTGGCGACACTGTGCGCATTATGGAGACCCGTCCGTTGAGCAAGACGAAAACTTGGAGGTTGACAGAAATAATCGAAAGGGCTAAGTAAGATGATACAGCAAGAAACCAGATTAGTAGTAGCGGACAACAGCGGGGCTAAAGAAGCCCTTTGCATCCGCGTATTGGGCGGGACGCGCAGACGTTACGCCTCGGTAGGCGACATAATAGTCGTCACAGTCAAGAACGTCATACCGTCGAGCGACATGAAAAAAGGCACGGTATCGAAAGCAATAGTAGTGCGTACAGCGAAAGAGATACGCCGTCAAGACGGCTCGTATATTCGCTTCGACGACAACGCATGCGTACTGTTGAATCAGGCAGGCGAAATCCGCGGCAGCCGTATCTTCGGCCCCGTAGCTCGCGAGCTTCGTGCAACGAACATGAAGATTGTATCATTAGCGCCCGAAGTACTTTGACAAATAACGTAAAAACTTAAATAAGAGATGAGTAAGTTACATGTAAAAAAAGGCGACATAGTATATGTCAATGCCGGTGAAGACCGCGGCAAGACCGGACGAGTGCTCAAAGTACTTGTCGAGAAGGAACGCGCCATAGTCGAAGGCATCAACATGGTCACCAAGCACGCCAAGCCAAGTGCGAAAAGTCCGCAAGGCGGCAGAGAGACAAAAGAATCGTCCATACATATCTCGAACCTGAATCCGGTTGATCCGAAGTCAGGCAAGCCGACCCGCGTCGGTCACCGTGAAGTGAAAGTGGACGGCAAGAAGAGTAAAAAAATCGTGCGTTACGCCAAAAAATCAGGGGAGGAGTTGAAATAATGAGTCAAATCGCTACATTGAAACAGGATTACAGGGAGCGCATCGTTCCCGCCCTCAAGCAGGAGTTCGGCTACACATCGGTCATGCAAGTGCCCGTGTTGCAAAAGATAGTCATCAATCAAGGTCTCGGTCTGGCAACTGCCGACAAGAAGATCATCGACGTCGCTATCGACGAGCTGACAAACATTACCGGCCAGAAAGCAGTCGCTACGTTCTCGAAGAAAGACATATCGAACTTCAAGCTGCGCCGCAAGATGCCTATCGGAGTGATGGTAACGCTACGCCACGAACGCATGTACGAGTTCCTCGAAAAACTCGTTCGCGTCGCCCTGCCGCGTATCCGCGACTTCAAGGGAATAGAGAACAAACTCGACGGTCGAGGCAACTACACGCTGGGTATTCAGGAACAGATCATCTTTCCTGAAATCAACATCGACAATATCACCAAGATATTGGGTATGAACATCACCTTCGTAACATCTGCCGGTACGGATGAAGAAGGCTTTGCCCTGCTGAGAAGTTTTGGATTACCATTCAAAAAGAAAAATTAAATTTATAGATTATGGCAAAAGAATCAATGAAGGCTCGCGAAGTGAAAAGAGCCAAGTTAGTCGCCAAGTACGCCGCTAAACGCGCACAGCTGAAGGCCGAAGGCAAGTACGACGAGTTACAGTCGCTGCCCAAGAACGCTTCGCCTGTTCGCCTGCACAACCGCTGCAACCTGACCGGCCGTCCGAAAGGCTATATGCGTCAGTTTGGTCTCTCGCGCATTCAGTTTCGCGAAATGGCCTCGCAAGGGCTGATACCCGGAGTGAAGAAAGCAAGCTGGTAAAGAGAAATGAGAGTTATTAAATATTGTCCCGGCAGTCGGGATTAATTTAAAATTAAAATAAAAATGACAGATCCTATTGCAGATTATTTAACACGATTGCGCAACGCAATCAAGGCGCAGCACCGAGTAGTCGATGTGCCGGCGTCAAACCTGAAGAAGGAGATCACCAAGATCCTCTTCGACAAGGGCTACATACTTAACTTTAAGTTTGTAGAAGAGGGTCCGCAAGGCACTATCAAGGTGGCCTTGAAGTATGACCCTATCAACAAAGTGAACGCGATAAAGAAACTCGAAAGAATTTCGTCGCCCGGTCTTCGCCGCTATACGGGGCACAAAGACATCCCCCGCGTGCTGAACGGATTAGGCATCGCGATATTATCAACTTCAAAAGGCGTGATGACCGACAAGGAAGCTCGCAATTTGAATATCGGCGGTGAAGTATTATGTTTTATCTATTAATTGAAGGAGGAAATAACAAATGTCAAGAATAGGAAAACTACCAATTAAACTGCCTGTAGGGGTTACATTCAGCCAGAAAGACGGCGTCGTAACGGTGAAGGGCGCAAAAGGCGAACTCACACAAGCGATCAACCCCGATATTACAGTAGAAGTAAAAGACGGCACGATAAACGTCGCGCGCCCCTCGGACAGCATTGAGCACCGATCGCTGCACGGCCTGTATCGCTCGTTGATTAACAATATGGTCATCGGCGTGTCCGACGGCTACAAGAAGCAACTCGAACTTATAGGCGTAGGCTATCGCGCCTCCAACCAAGGTCAAGTACTGGAACTTTCGCTCGGATATACCCACAACATATTCCTTGAGCTACCGCAAGAAATCAGTCTTGAGACCAAGTCGGAGCGAAACAAAGCCCCGCTTATCATCCTCGAATCGGCCGACAAGCAACTGCTCGGTCAGGTCTGCGCCAAGATTCGCTCGTTCCGTAAGCCGGAGCCTTACAAGGGCAAGGGTATCAAGTTCGTCGGCGAAATTATCAGAAGAAAATCAGGTAAATCAGCGGCGAAATAAAGATAGAAGTTAGAAAATAGAAGTTAAAGCTATGCAAACGAAAGAATTACGAAGAGAAAAGATAAAGAAGAGCATCCGGGGCAAGGTTTCCGGCACAGCTGAGCGTCCGCGTCTGACAGTGTTCAGAAGCAACAAACAGATATATGCGCAAGTCATTGATGACGTCGCAGGCCGTACAATTGCAGCCGCCTCGTCACTGAAGATAGACGAAAAGGCCGCCAAGAAAGAGATAGCGGCCAAAGTAGGCGAGCAGATAGCCGTTAACGCTAAGGCCGCAGGTATTGAGGCCGTAGTGTTCGACCGTAACGGCTATCTCTATCACGGGAGAATCAAAGAATTGGCTGATGCGGCACGCAAGGGTGGACTCATTTTTTAATTGACAATAAAATTATAAAAGCTTATGGCAATAAACAATAGAGTTAAATCGACAAACGATTTAGTATTAGAGGACAAGTTGGTGGCAGTCAACCGCGTTACCAAGGTAACAAAGGGAGGTCGCACGTTTACTTTCGCTGCTATAGTAGTAGTAGGCGACGGCAAAGGCGTCATCGGCTGGGGTCTGGGTAAGGCAGGCGAAGTAACGACGGCAGTCGAGAAAGGCGTCGAGGCCGCCAAGAAGAACTTAATCAAGATACCTGTCTATAAAGGCACTATCCCTCACGAGCAAGTCGCCAAGTTCGGCGGCGCCGAAGTGCTCCTCAAGCCCGCTTCAGCCGGTACAGGAGTGAAAGCCGGTGGCGCTATGCGTGCCGTGCTTGAGAGCGTAGGCGTCAAAGACGTACTGGCGAAGTCGAAAGGCTCGTCAAACCCTCACAACCTCGTCAAGGCGACCCTCGCGGCGCTCAACGAGATGCGTAGCCCCTATATGGTAGCACAGAATCGTGGTATCTCAGTCGAAAGAGTATTCAAAGGATAATTAATTAAATTATGGCAACAGTAAAGATTACACAGATTAAGAGCCGTATAGGCAGCCCTAAAGACCAGAAAAGAACTTTGGACGCTCTGGGATTGACCAAGATGCACAAGACGGTAGAGCATCAGGCAACACCGTCAATAGAAGGCATGATAAGGAAAGTTAAACACTTAGTAAAAATTGAAAATTAAACAGATATGAATTTGTCAAATTTAAAACCCGCAGCCGGCTCAACGAAAACGCGCAAGCGTATAGGTCGCGGTCCCGGCTCCGGTCTGGGAGGTACCTCCACGCGAGGACACAAGGGCGCCAAAGCACGCTCGGGCTACAAGAGCAAGATAGGTTTCGAGGGCGGACAGATGCCTTTGCAACGTCGTTTGCCCAAGTTCGGTTTCAAGAATATCAACCGCGTCGAATACAAGGCTATCAACCTTTCGACCCTGCAAAAGCTGGCCGACGACCGCCAGATATCGACCATAGGCGTAGCCGAACTCATCGAGGCCGGCTTCATCTCGTCGTCGCAGTTAGTCAAGATACTTTCAAAAGGCGAACTGACAGCTAAAATCGACGTTACGGCTCATGCCTTCTCGAAATCGGCTGAAGCAGCAATAGCAGCCGCAGGCGGTACAACAACCAAATTAACTTAAAAACAAAAAGCTAATGAGAGTAGTTGATACTATTAAAAATATTTGGAAAATAGAGGACCTCAAACAACGCATCCTTATAACAGCGCTCTACGTTGCTATCTATCTTTTCGGTACATACGTGGTAATACCCGGCGTCGATCCGAAAGACCTGACAGCTCTTTCCTCACAGACACGAGGCGGACTGCTGGCGCTGCTTGACATGTTCTCGGGCGGTGCGTTCTCGAAAGCATCCATCTTCGCGCTCGGAATCATGCCCTATATCTCCGCATCCATCGTGATGCAGCTGATGACCATCGTAGTACCTTCGTTCCAGAAGATGCAACGCGAAGGCGAGAGCGGACGCAAAAAAATCAACCAGCTGACGCGCTACCTCACCGTAGCCATCCTCGTAGTGCAGGGCTTTGCATACCTGACTAACCTCAACGTACAGTTGATGCAGGTAGGCGCCTCAATGCCGGCAGGTCTCTGGTTTAAGATTTCGTCCATCATCATCATGGCCGCAGGCTCGATGTTTGTGCTCTGGATAGGCGAACGCATCACCGACAAAGGCATAGGCAACGGTATATCCTTCATCATTATGATCGGTATTATCAACCGCCTGCCGCAAGCGCTGATGCAGGAATTTACGTCGCGTACGACCGAAGAGGCCGGCGGTCTGGTTATGTTCATCCTCGAAATGCTCCTCCTGCTCTTAGTCATCGCAGGCGCTATCATGCTTGTGCAGGGGACGCGCAAAGTGCCGGTACAGTATGCCAAACGCATAGTAGGCAACAAACAGTACGGCGGCGCTCGACAGTATATCCCGCTCAAAGTCAATGCAGCTAACGTTATGCCTATCATCTTCGCTCAAGCTATCATGATGCTCCCCCTTGCACTGGGAGGCATGTGGCAAAGCGGCGGCGAAGTCAACTCGTTCCTGCAGGCATTCATGACTAACGACGGATTCTGGTACAACTTTGTTTTCGCCGTAGTAATCATAGCATTCACGTACTTCTATACGGCTATTACAATCAATCCCACGCAGATGGCCGATGACCTCAAACGCAACAACGGCTTTATCCCCGGCGTCAAACCCGGCAAAGCCACCAAAGACTATCTCGACGCTATCATGGACCGCATAACCTTTCCGGGTGCGCTGTTCCTTGCTGCCGTCGCTATCCTGCCGGCTTTCGCCCGACTGGCCGGCGTAAGTCAGGGCTTCGCGCAATTCTTCGGAGGTACGTCTCTGCTTATCCTCGTGGGAGTTATTCTTGATACTTTGCAACAGGTGGAGAGCCATCTGTTGATGCGACACTACGACGGCCTTCTCAAGTCCGGCAGAATAAAAGGACGCGCAGGAGCCGTAGCCGCATACTAATTTGACATTATGATATATCTGAAGACGGACGAAGAAATCGGTCTGATGTATGAAGCAAACCAGCTTGTGGGCATGACCCTGGGCGAACTTGCCAAACATATCAAACCCGGCGTCTCCACTCTTCAACTGAACGATATTGCCGACGCTTTTATCCGCGACCACAAGGCTACACCTGCCTTTCTCGGATACGGCGGCTTCCCGAAATCCATCTGCACCTCGGTCAACGAGGTCGTAGTGCACGGAATACCTTCCGACAAGGTGATCTTGCAGGAAGGCGATATTATCTCGGTTGATTGCGGGACATATCTCAACGGCTTCGTCGGTGATTCGGCCTACACGTTCTGCGTAGGCGAGGTCTCGGAAGATACCCGAAAACTGCTGCGGACTACAAAGGAAGCACTCTACAAAGGTATCGAAAAAGCTATCGTCGGCAACCGCGTAGGCGACGTCAGTAATGCCGTGCAATCCTACTGCGAGGCTCGTAACTACTCGGTAGTGCGCGAACTGGTCGGACACGGTTGCGGACGCAAGATGCACGAAGACCCCGAAGTGCCTAACTACGGACGACGCGGCTGCGGGCCACGACTGCAGAACGGTATGTGCATCTGCATAGAGCCGATGATAAACCAGGGGAGTAAAAACGTTTCCTGGGACGACGATAAATGGACTGTTCGCACCCGCGACCGCCGACGCTCTGCTCACTTCGAGCACTGCATCGCTATTCTGGCCGAAGGACCGCGAATACTCTCGACATTCGAGTACGTAGAAGATATAGTTGGAAAAGAATTTTAATTTTATATATGGCTAAACAAACGGCAATAGAACAAGACGGACTGATAATCGAAGCGCTGTCAAATGCAATGTTTCGGGTCGAACTGGAGAACGGACACAAGATAACAGCGCATATTTCGGGAAAGATGAGGATGCACTACATCAAAATCCTGCCCGGCGACAAGGTGCGCGTCGAAATGTCCCCCTACGACTTGACAAAAGGCCGTATCGCGTTCAGATATAAATAAAGGTAGAAGGTAGAAATTGGAAAGGTAAGGGCAATCCCTTGCGGTTGCCCAAGATAGAAAGTAACAGATAAAGAAATTTAACAAATAAAATATATAAAGCTATGAAGGTAAGAGCATCTTTGAAGAAACGAACTCCTGAGTGCAAGATTGTGCGCCGTAAAGGACGTTTGTATTTGATTAACAAGAAAAACCCCAAGTTTAAAACACGACAGGGCTAAATGAGAATTTTTAACTAATTAAATAAATTAAACTATGGCGATAAGAATAGTCGGAGTAGATTTGCCGCAGGACAAACGAGGTGAAATAGCCTTAACCTACATCTTCGGAGTAGGTCGCAGCGCGTCAAATCAGATTTTAAAGAAAGCCGGTATCGATAGGAACATCAAGGTCAAGGACTGGTCGGACGAGCAGGCAGCCAAGATACGCGAAGTCATCGGTAACGAGTACAAGGTGGAGGGCGACCTCCGCTCGGAGACGCAGCTTAACATCAAGCGTTTGATGGATATAGGCTGTTATCGTGGCGTGCGTCATCGCATCGGACTTCCCGTACGCGGGCAAAGTACGAAGAACAATGCGCGCACCCGTCGCGGCAAGAAGAAAACTGTTGCAAACAAGAAAAAAGCTACTAAATAAGAATTGATTATGGCAAAGAAAACAGTCGCAACAAAGAAAAGAAAAGTTAAGGTAGATGCCTACGGCGAGGCACACGTGCACTCGTCGTTCAACAACATCATCATCTCGCTGACCAATGGCGACGGACAGGTGATAAGTTGGTCTTCGGCAGGCAAGATGGGCTTCCGCAGCTCCAAGAAAAATACCCCTTACGCAGCACAGATGGCCGCACAGGACTGCTCCAAAGTAGCCTTCGACCTCGGACTGCGCAAAGTCAGGGTTTTTGTCAAAGGCCCGGGTAACGGTCGCGAATCCGCCGTGCGTACCATCAACGCCGCCGGTATTGAAGTAACCGAGATCGTCGATGTGACGCCGCTGCCACATAATGGCTGCCGTCCGCCTAAACGTAGAAGAGTATAAAACAATAAAACAGAAAAGAAATGGCAAGATATACAGGTCCAAAATCAAAGATTGCACGCAAGTTTGGCGAAGCCATATTCGGCCCGGACAAAGTTCTCGAACGCAAGAACTATCCTCCCGGACAGCACGGCCTCAACCGCCGCCGCAAAACATCCGAATACGGTTTACAGCTGCGTGAGAAACAAAAAGCCAAATATACCTACGGCATGCTTGAGAAGCAGTTCCGCAACCTCTTCGAGAAAGCGTCGCGCTCCAAAGGTATCACCGGCGAAGTACTGCTGCAGCTGCTCGAAAGCCGGCTGGATAACGTCGTTTTCCGCCTCGGCCTCGCACCTACCCGCGATGCGGCCCGGCAGCTCGTATCCCATCGGCATATCACCGTTGACGGCAAGGTAGTAAACATACCCTCATACACCGTCAAACCATCGCAGATAGTAGGTGTACGCGAACGCTCAAAGTCGCTCGAAGTAATAGCAAACGCCCTCTCAGGCTTCAACCACAGCAAATATCCCTGGATAGAGTGGGAACAGGCATCTCTGAGCGGTAAACTACTCCACCTGCCGGAACGCTCCGACATACCGGAGAACATTACCGAACAGTTAATAGTTGAATTGTACTCTAAATAACCGATTATGGCAATATTAGCATTCCAGAAACCAGATAAAGTATTAATGTTGGAGACGAACTCTTCCTTCGGGAAGTTCGAATTCCGTCCGTTGGAGCCCGGCTACGGCATCACCATTGGTAATGCACTCCGTCGCATCCTATTGTCATCATTGGAAGGTTATGCCATTTCATCGGTGAAAATAGAAGGAGTAGAGCATGAGTTCGCGTCCATTCCGGGCGTCCTCGAAGATGTAACCAATATCATCCTCAACCTCAAGAGAGTGCGTTTCAAACGTACAATCGACGACCCGGAAGGCTTCGAACAGGAAAGCGTAACAGTTTCGATAGCCCAAAAAGAAGTTTTCAAGGCAAGCGACATAGGCAGGGAAATAGGCGGCGGATTCGAAGTGCTCAATCCGGAACTCGAAATATGCCACCTCGACCCGGGCGCTTCGATGCAGATAGTGCTAACCGTCAACAAGGGACGCGGATACGTGCCTGCCGACGAGCACCAGACTACCGAAGACCTCAACGTCATAGCCATAGATTCGATCTATACGCCTATACGTAATGTCAAATATACGGTCGAAAACTTCCGCGTAGAACAAAAAACGGACTTCGAGAAACTCGTTGTCGAAATTTCTACCGACGGCTCCGTTCATCCCAAAGAAGCGCTCAAGGAATCGGCACGCATACTGATACAACACTTCATGCTCTTCTCGGACGATAAAATAGCAACCGAAACAATCGATTTCGACGAGAACGAAGAGTTTGACGAGGAAGCGCTCCACATGCGCCAACTGCTCAAAACGCATCTCACCGAAATGGACCTCTCCGTCCGTGCACTCAACTGCCTCAAGTCGGCAGAAGTAGCTACACTGGGCGAACTCGTTCACTACAACAAGAACGATCTGCTTAAATTCCGTAACTTCGGCAAAAAGTCGTTGACCGAACTCGATGACCTGCTCGAACGTCTGAACCTCTCTTTCGGAATGGATATAGCCAAGTATAAACTAGATAAAGATTAATAAGCAATGAGACACAACAAGAAAATAAATCATTTAGGCCGTACAAGCTCGCACCGCGAAGCAATGCTCTCGAACATGGCCACTTCGCTTATCAAGCACAAACGTATCTTCACGACAACAGCCAAGGCCAAGTCGCTGCGCAAGTACGTGGAGCCGCTTATCACCAAGTCGAAGGAGGACACGACGCACTCGCGCCGTACAGTCTTCTCCTACCTGCAGGACAAAGCGGCAGTTACCGAACTGTTTACCGTCGTCTCGCAAAAGGTGGGCGACCGTCCGGGCGGTTACACCCGTATCCTCAAGACAGGCAACCGTCTTGGCGATAACGCCGCACTGTGCTTCATAGAGCTGGTTGACTTCAACGAGAATATGCTCAAGGATAAGAAATCCTCTACACGCACCCGCCGCTCGCGCAAGAAAGCTACCGCCACACCGGCAGTTGCCAAGATTGCTGCCGAAGCAGTTGCCAAGATTGAGGATGCCGAGATTGTTGAGGAGATCAAGGATGCCGAGGTTGTTGAAACTCCGGTTGAAGAAGCTCCGACCGCAGCCGCCGCGCCCGCAGCAGAGGAAGCAAAGGCAGAGTAAAGTAATAAGATTCATACGAATATTTATAATAGTTGTTATGGGCAGGCCTAAGTGTCTGTCCATTTTTTTTTGCCGATTTTTGCATTTTTGTTGAAAAATATTTGGCTATACGAATCAAATGCCGTATTTTTGTGAGCAAAATCGGTAAAATATGATTGATATTTTGTTTAGAAACAGCTTGTATTCGCTTCTTTCTCCCTCGAGACGCCCTCGATGCTCTCGACGCCCTCGAATGTGAAAGAAGAAATAGCTTGTGCCCCCTCGCATAAATGCGAAGAAATGTCAATCAAGGGGAGGAGTAACTCTCCAATTATCAGTCTTTTATGGGAACATAGTTTATTGTTTTCGGCGGCAAAAACAAGGGTTTTGCATTCTTTAGTTGCTGTAGCGAGGCACTTGCCCCGGTGCGGCTTTTCTTGTGTCCGTAGCCGAACAGCCGCAACCAACACCCTTGCAAACCGGCCGACGCTCAGCGGGGACATTGCCAAAGTCTTTGCAACCCTGCCGACAATCTGCGGGATACTTGAAAACGCATTTGTTACCCTGTTGACGAATTGCGGGCGCTTTGAAAACGCATTTGTTACCCTGCTGCAAAACTGCGGGCGACTTGC
>JAITPL010000027.1 GCA_031289445.1 Tannerella sp. | reverse complement strand
GAGAAGTACTATCACTCCCTGTTTATGATATGGCTTTATTCCCTGGGCTTTAAGATAGAGGACGAGGTGCTGACCAATATCGGACGGATAGATGCCGTCTGGCGGATGAAGGACACTATAGTCATCGCCGAGTTGAAGCATGACCGTCAAGCGCCGTTAGAGCGACTGCTGGCTGAAGCCGAAGCACAGATAAAAGACAGGAAATATTACGAGCGCTATGCAGTCGAAGGCAAACGGCTAATCCTCCTCGCAGTAGCCTTTTCCGGCAAGGAAGCGGGATGTAAGATAATTGAGAATGGTGAATTATGAATTATGAATTATGAATGAGAATGTGGGGACGTTACATGCGGTAGAGACGTTGCATGCAACGTCTCTACATCGCCCCCGATAAAGGTAGAAGGTAGAAAGTGGGGAAGTTGTCTCATCAGGATTCGAACCTGAACAAACAGAACCAAAACCTGTTGTGCTGCCATTACACCATGAGACAAGGTATGCTTTAAGAAAAATTTCGCCCTGAATACGCCGCAAAAGTACATATTTTATCTCACATCTGCAAATTTTGGAAGAAAAAAATCTTGCGAACGGCGCAAAATGTCGATTTTCGGGGCGCAAAATTACTCATAATAATCCTTGAACGTGCATTTATGCCGTATGTTATAAAACATTGTTGTGAAACATGTATTTTTTCGCTTGTTTGTCGCAAATTTTTTTTACTTTCGCGCTCTTGATAACGAAGTATTAATCAAAATATAACTTAAAATCAAATCTTATGAAGGTTTATCAGACAAGTGAAATCAAGAACATCTCAATACTGGGAAGTTCTGGCGCCGGGAAAACCACCCTTACAGAGGCTATGCTCTATGAGGGTGGTGTAATAAAACGTCGCGGCTCGGTTAAGGCAGGTACTACTGTCAGTGATTATTTTCCTGTAGAGAAGGAGTATGGCTACTCCGTTTTCTCTACCGTTTTTAGTGTGGAGTGGAACAATTTCAAGCTCAACTTCATCGACTGTCCCGGCTCGGACGATTTCATAGGCGGCGCTGTTTCGGCGCTGAACGTTACGGACACGGCGCTGATGGTCATCAATGCGCAGTACGGCGTTGAAGTCGGCACTATCAACCAGTTTCGTTACACCGAGCAGTTCCATAAGCCGGTGATATTCATCCTCAATCAGCTGGATAACGATAAGGCTGATTACGACGCGGCAGTCTCGCAACTCAAGGACAACTACGGAAGCAAGGTCGTTCAGATCCAGTATCCCGTAACATGCGGCAGCTCTTTCAACGCCGTCATCGACGTGTTGAAGATGAAGATGTACCGCTGGAAGCCCGAAGGCGGAGTGCCCGAAGTGCTCGACATACCCGACAGCGAGAGCGATAAAGCTACCGAGCTGCAAAAACTGCTGATAGAAGCGGCAGCCGAGCATGACGATTCGCTGCTGGAAAAATTCTTCGATCAGGGAACGCTGACCGAAGACGAGATGCGTGCCGGCATTCGCGCAGGCTTGGTTTCGCGCGGTATGTTTCCTGTTTTCTGCGTATGTGCAGAGCGGGATATGTGTGTGCGCCGCACCCTCGAATTTCTCGGCAACGTAGTGCCAAGCACCGACAAGATGCCGCGCCTCGTTACTACCGACGGACGCGAAGTAACACCCGACGCCGCCGGCCCTACAAGCCTTTTCTTCTTCAAGACAACTATCGAGCCGCACATCGGTCAGGTCTCTTATTTCAAGGTGATTTCGGGCAAAGTGAAGTCCGGCGACGACCTGCAGAATGTCGATAGAGGCTCGAAAGAACGTGTTGCGCAAATCTTCGTGGTGGACGGTCAGAATCGCTCCGAAGTAACCGAGATGGTAGCAGGCGATATCGGCGCTACGGTCAAACTCAAGGACGTGCGTCTCGGCAATACGCTTAACGGCAAGGGCGGCGACTACAGTTTCGATTTTATCCGCTATCCGGAACCCAAGTATCGCCGGGCCATCAAGGCAGTCAACGAGTCGGATTCCGAGAAACTGAGCGAAATACTCACTCGCATGCACGAAGAAGACCCTACATGGCTGATAGAACTGTCGAAAGAGCTGAAACAGACTATCGTTTCGGGTCAGGGCGAGTTCCACCTCCGCACCTTGAAATGGCGCATCGAAAATAACGACAAGCTGATGATAGAATATCATGAGCCTAAGATACCCTATCGCGAAACTATCACCAAGCAGGCACGCGCCGACTATCGACACAAGAAACAGTCGGGCGGCGCAGGACAGTTCGGCGAAGTACACCTTATTATCGAGCCGTACTACGAAGGTATTCCGACGCCGACGGTTTACAAGTTCGGCAATCAGGAGTTCAAGATCAGCGTCCGCGATACTCAGGAGATAGACCTCGACTGGGGCGGCAAGCTCGTCTTCATCAACAGCATCGTCGGCGGCTCTATTGACGCGCGTTTTATGCCGGCTATCCTCAAGGGTATCATGGCGCGAATGGAGCAGGGGCCGCTCACCGGCTCGTATGCCCGCGACGTCCGCGTCTGTGTTTACGACGGAAAGATGCACCCGGTTGACAGTAACGAAATATCCTTTATGCTTGCCGGACGCAATGCTTTTATCACGGCTTTCAAGGCATCCGCCCCAAAAATACTTGAGCCTATATATGACGTCGAGGTGTTTGTACCTGCCGATTTCATGGGCGATGTGATGAGCGACCTGCAAGGCCGGCGCGCTATCATCATGGGTATGAGCAGCGAGAAAGGATACGAGAAACTGATGGCTAAGGTGCCACTCAAAGAGATGGCCAGCTATTCGACCTCTCTGAGTTCTATTTCGGGTGGACGCGCCTCATTCACAATGAAATTTGCTTCCTACGAGTTAGTTCCTCAGGACGTTCAAGACAAACTCCTCAAGGAGTATGCAGAAACGCAATCGGATGATTAGCTCATAATGATTTGTTGGAAAAAGGGCTAGCCGCGACGGTTTGCCCTTTTTTTACGGCTAATGATTGACTTTGTTTAAATAGATGAGCAGGGCGACCGTTGCTATAATCAGAAGGAGAATAAGAGTCAGCGTCCGCGACAGTTTTTGCTTCCTGAGGTGTTCGGCCTCGGCATACCCGGCATCCTGCAATCGCGTCTCATCTTCCATAAACGCGAGGATGTCGTTGGAAATAGCGTAATTATACTCTCGCATGATGTCCAAGGCCCGCGGAACGTCTTTTTCGAGCAGCTCCACCTTGGCCTCGACGAGGCTACCTATAGCGCCACCGTAAATCACGTTGCTGCTGAGACCGTCGCGTACGTAGCAATCAATCCCTTCCGATATGAGGAGGCTCGTGAGCATCTCGGCCTCTGCCGCCTGCGCAAACCGCGCAATTTCAATCATTCTGTCTTTCATAATCATTCAAATTAAGAGTACAAATGTACTGATTTTTTTTAAGAACGAAAACTATTTTGTAATTTTGCCCTCACATTATCAATTTAAAGCTATGAAGATTTTCAGTCTATTTATTGCAATCGTGTTGTTATCAAGCTTTTCATGTACAACGAAAAAAGCCGAGACAGGCGAGGTGAAGCTGATAACCCTTGATCCGGGACATTTCCATGCCGCTCTGGTCCAAAAAACTTCCTATCCGGGCGTCAGTCCTGTAGTTTATGTCTATGCTCCGGCCGGCGCCGACCTTGACGAGCATCTGAAAAAAATAAGCGCCTATAATGCGAGAACGGATAATCCGACCGCCTGGGAAGAGATCGTCTATTCAAAGCCCGATTTCCTTGAAGCCATGCTGAAGGACAAAAAGGGCAACGTGATGGTAACCGCAGGTAATAACGGCAAAAAGACCGAATATATCCGCCGGACGCTTGCCGCGGGTATCAATGTGCTGGCAGACAAGCCTATGGCTATCAATGTGGAAGATTTTGAGACGCTCAAGGAGTGTTTTGACCTCGCCAAGCAGAACGGTCTGTTGCTGTATGATATTATGACTGAGCGTTTTGAGATTACTACAATCCTCCAAAGGGAGTTTTCGATGATACCGGCTGTTTATGGCAAGCAACTGAGTGGAACTGTTGATGAGCCGGGTATTGTGAAGGAGAGCGTTCATCATTTCTTCAAGACCGTTTCGGGAGTTCCGCTTATCCGGCCGGCATGGTTTTTTGACGTCAACCAACAGGGTGAGGGCGTGGTAGATGTTACAACTCATCTTGTCGATCTGGTGCAGTGGGAGTGTTTTCCAAATCAAACAATTGATTATCAGTCGGATATTGAGTTGCTTGACGCCAAACACTGGACAACGGCAATCTCACCCGCACAATTTAAGGAAGTAACCGGATTGGACAGATATCCCGATTATTTGGCGAAAGATGTGCGGAATGACACTCTGCAAGTCTATTCCAACGGCAATATTTTTTATAAGATACGCGGCATAAACGCCAAAGTATCAGTTGTTTGGAACTATACTTACCCCGAAGGCGGCGGAGATACGCATTACTCGGTGATGAAGGGCGAGAAGGCTAATCTCGTCATTGTGCAGGGCAAGGAGCAGGACTACAAGCCTGTGCTGTATATCAAGCATATTGGTTTGGATGCGCCGGATAGCTATGAGAAAGACTTGCAGCAATCGCTGTCGGCCATTACGGAAAAGTATGCGGGAGTCGGTTTAAAGAAGATTGAAAGCGATACCTGGGAAGTAGTTGTGCCGAAAGAATACCATAACGGTCATGAAGCGCACTTTTGGCAGGTTACCGCCAACTTCCTCAAGTACCTTAAAGACGGCTCACTGCCTGCCTGGGAAGCGCCTAACATGCTCGCTAAATACTATGTTACAACTCAGGCTCTCGAAATGGCTAAGAGTAAACAGTAAGATTCGGAATTCCTGATTTGATAAAGTATTTTCGCTGATAATGTGTGATTTATAAAAATAACATATAGAGACCTTATTGTACCAAATACAATAAGGCTCTTGGCTTTGTCAATACGACGCCCTATGGCGTTATATTTGTCCCCGACTGTAGAGACGTTGCATGCAACGTCTCTACCAATACACGACACCCAATAACGTTATATTTATCCTTGTCAGGTAATGCAGGGGGTGGATAATACCCAAAGACCTTATTGTACCAAGTACAATAAGGCTCTTGATTTTGTCAATATGACGCCCAATGACGTTATATTTGTCCCGACTGTAGAGACGTTGCATGCAACGTCTCTACCAATATGCGACACCCGATGTCGTTGAATATGATTGCGCCGGTAGGGGCGTATTGCATACGCCCAAACATTACCATGGATGACCGCAAGTATATGGCGACCGCAAGGAATCCCCCTACACCACTTATATGATTCATATCAACAGGATTATGATTGCGGGGACA
>JAITPL010000232.1 GCA_031289445.1 Tannerella sp. | reverse complement strand
GAAGAGCCGGAAGACTATACCGGCCTCGCGCACTATCTCGAACACGTTCTCTTCAAGGGAACCGACAAGATAGGCTCTATCGACTGGGAAAAGGAAAAACCTATCTACGAGCAGATTATCGCCAAATACGACGAGATGGCCAACATTGCCGAGCCTGCAAAGAAAGATAATAAAACTAAAGACAAAGGCTTGGAGGGAGATGTAACAGCGCCGCCGGCGCCTCTCCAAAAAGAGGCTATAGCGCTGGAGATAAACAAACTGACTCAGGAAGCGGCTCAATACGGCATTTCGAGTGAACTGTCGGGCCTGGTGCAGAGTATGGGCGGTTACAATCTGAACGCCGGCACAAATTACGACTACACTATTTACTACAACTCCTTCCCTCCGGGCGAGATTTACAAGTGGCTCGAACTCTATTCGGCCCGCTTGATAAACCCTGTCTTCCGCTCTTTCCAGCCCGAACTTGAGACCGTCTATGAAGAATACAACCGTTTGCAGGACAATCAACGCAACCGCGAGAGCGATTTTCTTATGGAAACGCTTTTCTCCGGCCATCCCTACGCCCGCTCGGTCATAGGCCTGCAAGACCACCTTAAAAGCCCGCGCCTGTCGAAGCTGATCGAGTTTTACAACACCTGGTATGTGCCCGAAAATATGGCGCTTATAATCGTCGGCAACGTCAAGACAAGCGAAATACTTCCTATCGTGAAGGAGAAGTTCGGACGCCTGCCTCAACGTGCCGTCCCAGAACGCCGCCGGTATGTCGAAACGCCCCTCAAAGGCCGCAAGGAAGTTACATCCAAGATATCAATGTATCCGCAGTTGATAATGTCCTATCCGGGCGTTACGACCGAAAGCGAAGACGATATTGCAATTGAGATTTGCACCTCCATACTATCGAACTCAAGCAGTACCGGTCTGCTCGACAAGTTAGAGGTTGACGGCGACTTGATGGCCGTTGGCGCCGAGCCTCAAAGCCTGAAAGAGCGGGGCACGCTTCTGGTTTATGCCGTACCCAATTTCGACCGCAACCAGATGCGTTTCGAATCGCTAAGTTCGGTCGAGAAGATGCTGCAGACCGAGATTAAGAAACTCAAAGAAGGCAAGTTTGAAGACTGGCTTGTACAGTCGGTAAAAAACCGCATGATGCGCGACCACGAGTTGATGATGGAATCGACCTCCGCCAAGGCTGCGGCTATTGCCGACATGTTTCTTTCGGGCAAGGATATGAGTCGCCTGCTCAACTACAACGACATCGTAGCTTCAATCACCACAGAGCAGATAAAAGACATTGCCCGGAAGTATTTCGGCGACGACTTCGTGGTAATGAAGATGAACGAAGGCAAGTTGCCCAAGCTCAAGGAGTTGGAAAAACCCAAGTTCGAGCCTATAAAGCCCGTCCGGGGCGTCGAATCGGATTATGCCAAGAGTTTTGCCAACCTGCCGGTGAAGTATGCCAAAGACCCTTTTGCCAAGATTGACGAGGTAGAGCAAAAGCAGATTAACGACCGTTCAAAGCTGTTCTACACCAGGAATCCCGAAAACGGAATATTCACACTCGTACTGAAATACGGAATAGGCACACTGAAGATGCCCAAGCTCGAACTCGCAGTGCAACTGATGAGCAATGCCGGCATCATGGGTCAGGCCAAGGCGCAGGAAGTAAAGCAAATGTTCAGCGACCTCGGCGCATCCTACTCTTACGGCGTTGACGAGAGTTTTCTGTATGTAACATTGAGCGGTTTCGACGAAAATCTACAGGAATCGTGCAACCTGCTGACACGGCAGATACTGTTGCCTCAACTTGACGAAAAGCAGATGAACAGTCTGCAAGGCTCCAATATCCAATCGCGTATGATAGAGAAGAAACAAACCTCGCAACTGAATGCCGCAATGCAGGAATATCTCCTCTACGGCGAAAAATCCTCATACATCGACCGCCTCTCGCAGGATGATATCATCGACCTGACCATAAGCAACCTGACAGGCGAGTTTCAGCGTGCTACCGACTATGAGGCCGAGATACACTATGTAGGAACCCGGCCTATTGACGAGGTCTATGAGATACTTAGCGGCAACCTCCCGCTCAAGCAGGGCGAAAAAGAATCGACCTCGCCCGAAGAAAGAGCCAGAATGAAATACGCCGAGAACACCGTTTACTTCCTCCCCAACAGCGAGGCCAAGCAAACGGCCATCTACTTTTTCGTCGAAAGCGACGTGTTCAATAAGGAAGACGTTCCTTATATCAACGCATTCAACCAGTATTTTACAGGTGGATTCACCTCACTCGTCTTGCAGGAGATACGCGAATATCGCTCGCTGGCTTACTCTGCCTACGGATATTTAGCGCGTCCCGATGTGGCCGGCAAGAACTGCTACTTCACCGGAAACATAGGCACGCAGGGCGACAAAACAATAGAGGCTATCGACGTATTCATGGATTTAGTGAACAATATGCCCGAATATCCCGACCGTATGGCCAGCTTGAAGAACTACCTCAAGGAAACGGCTACTATCGAGCGTCCGCATTACCGCAACGCCAGCCAAACCTATCAGGGATGGAAGCTGCTGGGTTACGACAAGTCGCCGGCCGAGACCAATTTCCCGGTTTACGAAAAGATGCAGTTCGACGATATTGTCAGGATATACAGGGAGAAGTTGCAGGGTCGTCCGGTTGCTGTCGGCATAGTCGGCAACCCCAAATATGTCGATGAGAAAGCCCTCAAAAAGTACGGCAAAGTCGTTAAACTGTCCACAAATAAGGTTTTTAGTGAATTGTGAATGACATTGTTGCAACGGACGGAAAAACTGGTAAAGTAAACGATTTTTGGCGCTAAATAAAGATTTAGCCCTCTGTGATTTTTGAAATCTTGACAGAGTAACGAAGACTTCCCGAAAGCGTTCGGGAAATTTTCCTAACAGTTCGGAAACCTATAATAAAACATCTTTTGCCGTGTATCGGCAAAACAAGTTTTTCATTCAATAAAAATTATTCAGAAAATGAACACACACGTAAAATTAACAGGCATCTTATCCCTGTATCTGGCCCTTGCATGGTGCATTCCGGCAATGGCGCAACAAAAGCCGCTGGAGCTTCTCTCGCCGGACGGAACCGTCAAAGTCACGGTAACGCTTGGAGAGAAGATTTATTACAGCGTTTCGAGCAACAACGAGGTTTTGTTGCAAAACAACGAGCTGCAACTCCAGCTGCGCAACGAAACACTGGGTAAAAAACCCAGACTGAGCGGACAGAAACGCTCATCGGTAGATGAGAAAATCAAACCGGTTGTTCCCTTCAAATTCTCGACGGTTGAAAACAGGTACAATCAACTGTTACTGAACTTCAGCGGCAACTATTCGGTGGAGTTTCGCGCATTCGACGACGGCTTCGCTTACCGCTTCATCACCCGCAAAAAAGGCAAAATCGACGTGATGCACGAGGATTTCAACCTCTCTTTCCCTTCGGATTACCTGCTGCATACCCAACAGGACGACTTTAGCTCCTACTACGAAGGGCCATACGTCAGCCTCGAATCGCAGACTTTCAAACCAGAAGACCAGATGGCCACACTGCCGGTTTTGATAGACACCCGCAAAGGCGTTAAAATCCTTGTCTCGGAGGCCGACCTGCAAGATTATCCCTGCCTGTTTCTGCATGGAAAGGGTGAAGCAAACGGATTGACCTCGGCCTTTCCACCGGCGCCGCTCGAAACGAAAGCCGATCCTAACGGACGCAATATCCGCGTAAGCAAGGATGCCGACTATATCGCCCAAACCTCCG
>JAITPL010000169.1 GCA_031289445.1 Tannerella sp. | reverse complement strand
ATTTTCCACGACAAAGGTAAGCATATTTTTTTAAACAAAGAATAAAGGTAGAAGATTGCTTCGTACCTACCAATGACGCAATCCTCTGCCCGAACGGTTTTTCCTTTTGCGGAGTCGAGAACAATCTTCAACCTTGCATTCTCTGCATCTTTGCTATCATAGCCTTTGCCTCTTCAAGACTTTCTTCAATTTTTTGCTGTTTCTCTTCAAATCGTTGTTGTTTCTCCTCAAGCAGCTGTCGTCCATCCTCGCTTTGGGCAAGACGTTGTGCAAGTTCTTGTCGCTCTTCATAAAAAAGAAGAGGTTGTCTCTGTTGAGAGACAACCTCTTTTCTTAATTGGCTGTCTCTTGTTTAGAGAGACAACCTGAAAACTCTTCTTGAGATACCATTTGTTTTGACATTTCCAAATTATTCCGAAGTATTTCCAATTTCCAATTACTAATTTTCCTCCGTTTCTACCTTTTTCTTGCTTTTTTTGCTTCCATAAGTTAGAAAATTACATTCTTTCCGGCATTTCGATACCGAGCAAGGACATGCCGGAACGGATTACTCGCGCCACGTTAGCAGAGAGAATCAGACGCAGAAGGCGCACTGCCGGCCGTTCTTCGCGCAGGATGGAGTAGTCGTGATAGAACTGATTGTATTCACGCACGAGGTCATAGACGTAGTTGGCTATGCAAGAGGGACTGCAGGTCGTTCCTGCTTCGCGCACTATCGCCGGATACTCTGCAAGTATCTGTATGATAGCCTCTTCCTTGTCGCTTACAGGCGTATCCAACCCGACACCACCCCTTACCTTCGCGCTCTGAACGCTCTGCTCGCTCTTCATCTCCAGCTCGCCCGCCTTGCGCAGTACGGATTGAATACGTGCGTAGGCATACTGTATAAACGAGCCGGTATTGCCGTTGAAATCAATCGATTCCTTGGGATTGAATGTCATGTTCTTGCGCGGGTCAACCTTCAGTATGAAATACTTCAGCGAGCCAAGCCCGATGATGCGTATGATAGCCTCGGCTTCTTCGGGGCCAAGGCCGTCGAGTTTGCCAAGCTCGGCGGATATATCGCGAGAGGTAGAAATCATCTCGTCCATCAGGTCGTCGGCGTCAACAACCGTCCCCTCGCGGCTTTTCATCTTGCCTTCGGGCAACTCGACCATACCGTAGGAGAAATGTACCAACCCACGACCGAATGCGAAACCAAGCTTGTCAAGCAATATCGACAGCACCTGAAAATGATAGTTCTGCTCGTTGCCGACGACGTAAATCATACGGTTTATGGGATAATCGTCGAAGCGCAGTTTGGCAGTGCCTATATCCTGAGTCATATAGACCGATGTGCCGTCGGAGCGGAGGAGCAGTTTCTCGTCGAGACCGTCGTTGCGGAGGTCGGCCCAAACAGAGCCGTCATCGCGACGGTAGAAGACGCCTTTCTCGACGCCTTCAAGCACTTTTGAACGCCCTTCGAGATAAGTCTCCGATTCGTAATAGATACGGTCGAAATCGACGCCAAGCCGTTTGTATGTCTCGCCGAAACCGGCATATACCCATGTGTTCATCATCTTCCAAAGCTCGCGCACCTCATCGTCGCCCGCCTCCCAACGGCGTAACATCTCGCGTGCCTCAGCCATCAACGAGGACTGCGCTTCGACCTCGTCTTCCGTCAGACCGCCGTCTTGCAGAGCCTTCCGCTCGGCCTTGTACTTTTTATCGAACAGCACATAATATTCGCCAACCAGATGGTCGCCTTTCTTGCCCGACGATTCGGAAGTCTCGCCATTACCCCACTTCTGCCATGCCAGCATCGACTTGCAGATATGAATCCCCCTATCGTTCACTATATTGGTCTTGACGACCCTGTAACCGTTGGCTTTCATTATCTCCGCCAGACTGTATCCCAACAGATTGTTGCGGATATGCCCCAGATGCAGAGGCTTGTTTGTGTTCGGCGACGAGTATTCTATCATCACAAGCGGCGATTGCCCGGTAGCCGCCGCATGTCCGTAATCCGCGCTGCCGTTAATGCCGTTAAGCGCTTCAATCCAACGCGCTCCGGCTACGGTGATATTAAGAAAACCCTTAATCACATTAAAGTCGGCCACTGTGTCGGGATAGCGCTCCCGCAGATAACCGCCAATCCCGTTTGCCGTCTGTTCGGGCGACTTGCGCGACGCCTTGAGGAAAGGAAACACCACGAGAGTAAAGTGTCCCTTAAACTCTTTTCTCGTTTTTTGCATGAGAGCCTGCTCCGGCGTTATCTCCACGCCGTATAATGTCTTTACCGCTTCAATAGCGGCCTCTGATAAGTACTGTTCGATAGTCATAATAATTAAATTTGGCGCAAAAGTAATATAATTAATTGAAACTTTTGGGGTATTGACAATAAATATCCTTACCTTTGCGTTGAAATGTTTCAATATTGGCGATTATGAAAACAAACAAACATATCATCTATCAGACGTTCCCCAGACTGTTCGGGAACGGTAACAGGAACCTCGTCCGTCATGGCAGCATGGAGCAGAACGGATGCGGCAAATTCAATTCCTATACAATCGAGGCTCTTGATGCTATCCGCGATTTGGGCGTAACTCACGTATGGTACACCGGCGTGATTGCACATTCTACCTGCACGGACTACAGCGCATTCGGACGGCCTAAAGACCACAGCGCGATAGTCAAGGGACGCGCCGGCTCGCCCTACGCTATCAGCGACTACTACGACGTAGCCCCCGACTTGGCAGAGGTTGTGCCAAACAGAATGGCGGAGTTTGAAGCCCTGGTAGAGCGCACTCACAGGGCAGGAATGAAAGTCGTCATCGACTTTGTGCCCAATCACGTGTCGCGCAACTATCGCTCGCTGAAGAAACCTGCCTATATCGACGACCTCGGCCAACACGACAATACCAACGTCGAATTTGCACGCGATAATAACTTCTATTACCTTCCCGGACGTACTCTCGAACTGCATTGTGACAAACATGAAGAATATTTTCCTTATGGCGAGTTTCCTACCCGCGCTACCGGTAACAACTGCTTCAGCGACCACCCCAGCCGCGATGACTGGTACGAGACTGTCAAGCTAAACTATGGCATTGACTATCAGGGTGGCGGCGGACGGCATTTTACGCCGGTCCCGGATACGTGGAAAAAGATGCTTGACATACTGCTCTACTGGACAACGCGCGATATTGACGGCTTCCGGTGCGATATGGCGGAAATGGTCCCGATAGAGTTTTGGAACTGGGCTATTCCCCGCGTCAAAAACCGCAAAAACGTACTTTTTATCGCCGAAATATACACTCCTTCGCTCTATAGCGACTTTATCCGCACAGGTTATTTCGATTACCTCTACGACAAAGTCGGAATGTACGACGCCTTGCGCGGTATCATCACCCGCAACAAACCTGCATCCGACATTATCGCTCGCTGGCAGGCTATAGAAGGCATCAAGGATAACATGCTTTTCTTCCTCGAAAATCATGACGAGCAACGCATAGCATCCGACTACTTCGCGGGCTGTGCGCAGGCGGGTATTCCCGGAATGGCTCTTATCGCCCTGCTAAACACTAATCCGGTGATGATTTACAACGGTCAGGAGCTTGGCGAGCGTGGTATGGACGAGGAGGGTTTCAGCGGACTTGACGGTAGAACAAGCATCTTCGACTACTGGAGCATGGACAGTCTGCGTCGCTGGGCTAACGGCGGCAAGTTCGACGGCGGACTGTTGACGGCGGACGAATTGAGCCTCCGCAGTTCTTATTCCGCCATTCTCAACCTTGCCCGCAGCGAACGCGCCTTCGCTCTCGGAAAATTCTACGGATTAGGATACTGCAACGTCGATAATCCTTATTTCCCATCTGCTTTCTGCTCGGCTTTTTTTCGCAAATACGACGACGAGCTGATAATGATGCTTATAAACTTCGACAGCGCTGAACATACCGTCAGGGTGAACGTTCCCAAAGAGGCTTTTGAAGCGCTTCACATTCCCGACAACGCAGTATCTCGCGTCAGAGATATTTTGTCGGGTGACGAAAACACCTGCGCCCTGACATATACCTGTCCCTATCAGGCTACACTCGCCCCCTACTCTGCTCAAGCGCTGAAATTTATATCAATTAAAAATTAAAAGAGCAGGAAACAAGCGTTCGCGTTTGCTATCAGGATAGCGTATTTGTCTCTGTAAAAAACTTTTTTCATCTCCCGCACTTGTCAATATGAATATTTTCATGTACTTTTGTGGCGTCCAATAAATATTAATTATTATCTTAATGGAAAATAAAGACTTAAAAATCAGTATGATACAGTCGCATATCATCTGGGAAGACATTGATGAGAACATCTGCTACTATGGTGAACTGCTGCGCCGACTGAAAGGCAAAACCGACCTTGCCATCCTGCCGGAACTGTTCACAACAGGTCTCTCTCTGCGAGCCAAAGACTTGGCCGAGCCTAATGACGGCAAGACTGTCACGGCGCTGAAACAGTATGCGTCTGCATACAACCTTGCGATAACAGGCAGTTTCATGGCTTCGGACGATGGCAAGTACTACAACCGCGCGTTCTTTATCACCCCCGACGGCAAGGAGTACTACTACGATAAACGGCATCTGTTCAGTATGGCGGGCGAGGTCGAGTGTTTCTCGCCGGGTACGCGCCGACAGATAGTCGATTATAAAGGCTGGAAAATATGCCTTATGGTATGCTACGACCTGCGTTTCCCGGTTTGGAGCCGCAATGTAGATAACGAGTACGACTTGCTTGTCTATGTGGCCAACTGGGCCGAATCGCGCAAGAAGGTATGGAAGTCGCTGCTTCAGGCAAGGGCTATCGAGAATATGTGCTTCGTCTGCGGAGTAAATCGCATAGGCGTTGACGCCCGCGAGTTCAAATATCACGGTAACTCGCTTATCTATACCCCTAAAGGCAAGAAACTCGCCGCTATCAAGGATAATGAAGAGTTCACCCTGACACAAACACTCAAATATGAGGATCTGGACAACCTGCGCTCCAAATTTCCCGCATGGAACGACGCGGACAGATTTGAAATAAAGGTAGAAGGTAGAAATTAGAAGGTAGAAATTAGAAGATGTAGGGACGTTGCATGCAGCGTTTGTATAGAAATTTAGAAATCAGAAGGTAGCCGATGTAGAGACGTTGCATGCAACGTCTCTACCGGAAACCGGAAACCGGAAATTAGAAAGGATAAAACCATATAGTTATGAAAGGATATATATTGTTATTTGCGACGCTCGTTAGCCTCGCTGCAAGCGCACAAACCGAGTTCGATGCGTACTTTATAAACAAAAGCCTGCGCATTGATTTTGCCCTGAGCGGCAATAGCGAGACGCAATCGGCGGCGCTCATACAACTGCGCGAAGAGCCTGTCTGGGGCGGGCCGCACAAGAATCTCACCGATCCGTTCGAGTATGGCGGTTACCTGCTCTACGCCTACGACAAGGCAAGCGGCAAACTCGTCTATTCGCGCGGCTTCAACACGCTGTTTGAAGAATGGCGCACTACCGAACAGGCGCAAAAGGAAACGCAATCGTGGACTAACAGCATCGTGATGCCTTTCCCTCGCGATACGGTGCAGATAGTGTTGCTTGGGCGCAATCGCACGGTTGACGTCAAGGACACGCTGATGGTGGTCGATGTCAATCCGTCGAGCATCTTTATCGATAGAGGCAAACTGCGCGACAACCCTGTCGAAGTCTTACAGTCGTATGGCGAGCCTTCGGGCAAGGTTGACCTCGTCTTCGTCGCCGAAGGTTATACCGCCGAGCAAAAAGATAAATTCTTTGCCGACGCCCGGCGTTTCACCAATTCTCTTTTCGAGACGCCACCCTATCCGCAACGCCGCGAAGACTTCAATATCCATGCCGTCTTCGTCGCTTCCGAAGATGAGGGGACAGACTTTTCGGGCAAGGGCGTTTTCGTCAATACCGCTTTCAATTCAGGATTTTACACCTTTGGCACCGACCGCTATCTGACTACTCCCGACATGAAATCCATTCGCGACGCCGTCTGGAACGTGCCTTGCGACGCCATTTTTGTACTCGTCAATTCCAAGGTTTACGGCGGTGGCGGAATGTATAATTTCTATGCTATCGGGACGGCTGATAATCAGCAGACAGCAAAGGTTTTCGTGCATGAGTTCGGACACAGTTTTGCAGGTCTGGCCGACGAATATTTCTCGTC
>JAITPL010000097.1 GCA_031289445.1 Tannerella sp. | reverse complement strand
AGAAAACTCTCTGTTGCTACCTTCCAAACGACTGTCTTGCCTATCTGAGTATTCAAGGCATTGTATTGAGCCTCCGAAACGATATTCTGCACCGTATGACCGAAATCAAAAAAACGGGAATAAGGTCTGCCGCCTAATGCCGACGGACGATCAAACGTTTGAATGCCGTCAATCTTGATGCTAAGATTGTCCTCCTCGACTGAAATACCTTGCAAAGCCGTTTTAGTCGCTGTCGCCAGATTATCCATCTCGCTCATCTTTATCAGACTGAGCGTAGCGGCATTATAATTAACAGTCGGCACTCTGTCAAAGTATGCCTGACCAAATTCCTGCAACGTAATATCAACGGATTGCTTTGTGTTATAGAGGCTCATCACGGTATCCTGATATGTGTACTCGAAGCCGGGCGAAACTATCTCGGCCGACGAAGCAAGAACGTAAGTCGCTTTATTTCGCAAATCATACATGGTCATCACGTCCGCCATCAGGCAGGCCTCAAATATAATGAAATCAAACTGATGGTCGGGAATTGCGGTGGCAAAATCGTAATATTCCATCTCGCGAGGCGTACCGTTTTCGTCGATGACTAATGAACGGAGACTTGAGCGAGGGTTTGAAAGCGTCCCATCGGGAAGCCAACCGCTTGCATGTGAAAAGAAAATCATGCCGTAACTGTCTGCCGGATATCCGCTTACGAAATCAGTTATCGCCTGTGAAAGAACCTCTTTGCTTGCAGAGTTTTTCGTGCCATAAGTTTTGAGAGTATCAAGACCGAACATACCGTCAGCGCCTTTAGTCTCGTTGATGCGAAGCAAAAAAGCCCCTGCGCCGTTATCTGCAAAGATTATCATCTCGCCTTTTCCCTGCTGCCATCCCGTCCGTATCCGATTGATTTTCTGCACAGGCTCGCCGCCTATTCTGGACGCATCCGATAGATTGTTATCGCCGCCGATATAGAAAAGAATATTGCGTCGGGGAAAGACTTCGAGATAGCAGAAAACCTTCTGCTTGCCTTTGGAATTGACCGAATAGACGGTCGCTTTACCGGCTTGATGAGCTGTTAGCAAACCGTCGGCCGAGATTGTAGCAATTGTCGGGTTGTCAATATTCCATTTGGCGTTGTCGGATTCGTCGGTCAACAGGGTAGTATAACCTGTGCGCAACTCAATCGTCGGAGGCGGATATTCTATTTCCTCCGAGATACAACTCTGCAACAAGGCGGTCAGCATTATTCCAAGGAATAAAACCGACATCTTGCTACGGTATGATTTTCTTAATATCTGTCTCATAATTATCGCTTTACGTACACAAAACGCTGCAAAGGTACAAAAAATATTTGAGAATACCAAATCTATCACCATTAATTGGGATAAGACGGACGAAAATCCCTATTAATGGGGATATGCACATATTAATAATTATTAGTACTTTTGTCGCAAAAAAAGGATGAAATTATCCGACTTGAACAATGGAGAATCCGCTATAATAGTAAAGGTTTACGGCCATGGCGGCTTCCGCAAACGCATCACGGAGATGGGATTCGTTCGCGGACGGAAGGTTACGTCAATCCTCAACTCGCCCTTTAACGACCCTGTGAAATATTCCATTATGGGTTATGAGGTGTCGCTCAGGCACAGTGAAGCCGATATGGTCGAGGTGCTCTTTGAAGCGGAGGCCGACGAGCAGGTTGGCGCTACCATACGCGAATACAGGGAGCGTTACGTTATGCACCATCTGGCGGATGAGGAGACTCATATCCACAAATTCTCGCCCCTTGACGAAGAAGACCGGCATCACCTGGACGAGTTCGGCGAAATCATCGAACGCGAGCCGGAAACGGCTGATACTAAAACCAAGCAGGTGGCCTATCGCAAGAACGTTGTCAATGTCGCTCTGGTAGGCAATCCCAATAGCGGCAAGACCTCGCTGTTCAACTCGCTTTCGGGCGGCAGCGAGCATGTAGGCAACTACAGTGGCGTTACCGTTGAAGCCAAAGCGGGGCATTTCAACTATCGCGGCTATCACTTCAATATAACCGACTTGCCGGGTACATACTCGTTATCGGCATATTCGCCCGACGAAAAATATGTGCGTCAGCATATCTTCGAGAAGATGCCCGACGTCATAATAAACGCCGTCGTCGCTTCCAATATCGAGCGTAACCTCTTTCTTACTACGGAGTTAATTGACTTCAACCCGCGCATGGTCGTTGCGCTCAACATGTATGACGAACTTGACGCAAGCGGCGCGAGGCTTGATTACAAACGGCTCGGCGCAATGATTGGAGTACCTATGGTTCCGACTGTCGCTAAAAGTCGTAAAGGGCTTGACACTCTGCTCGATACCGTTATCGACGTGTTTGAGAACCGTAACACCGAAGCCCGACATATCCATATCAACTACGGCAATATAATAGAGCCTGAAATAAGCGAGATAGACGCTCTGCTACGTGGCTGCGACGATGTGCCCAAGCAGTTTCCCAACCGCTACTGGAGCATCAAACTTATTGAGCGCGACCGCGAGGCTGCCAAACTGCTCAACGACTGTAACGATTATGCCCGCTGGAAGGAATCGGCGATAAAAGCAGCCGAACGTATTGAGCATCAGACAAAAGAGGATGTGGAAACGGTCATCTCGGACGCCAAATACGGTTTTATCGCCGGTGCACTGCAGGAAACGCTTACCGTCGGCAGCCTTGACTCAAACCGCAAGACGCGCTTTATCGACAGCCTTGTTACCAACCGGTGGCTGGGTTTCCCCATATTTATCCTTTTGATGTGGGCGATGTTTATGGCGACTTTCTATTTCGGCGCTTATCCGCAAGAGTGGATTGAAGAAGGCTTTGGGCTGCTCGGCGAAAGCATTTCCGGACTGATGTCCGAGGGGCCGCTCAGAGACATGCTCGTCAACGGCGCTATCGGAGGCGTCGGTAGCGTAACGGTTTTTCTGCCTAACATACTGATACTGTTCATCTTCATCTCGTTTATGGAAGATTCGGGCTACATGGCGCGGGCTGCTTTTATAATGGACAAGCTGATGCACAAAATAGGGCTTCACGGCAAGTCGTTCATACCGCTGATAATGGGCTTCGGATGCAATGTACCGGCTATAATGGCCTCGCGTACAATTGAAAGTCGAAGCAGCAGGCTGATAACAATCCTTATCAATCCTTTCGTCTCGTGTAGCGCTCGATTGCCTGTACTGCTGCTGCTTGCAGGCACTTTCTTCCCCAAAAACGCCAGCACGGTGCTGATTGCAATGTATGTCATCGGGATAGTGATTGCGGCGCTCACTGCGAGGCTTTTTCGCCGTACACTGTACAAGGTCGATGAAACGCCTTTCGTGATGGAACTGCCGCCATACCGCATGCCTACTCTGTATGCCATCTTGCTACATGTGTGGGACAAAGGCAAGCATTACCTCAAAAAGATGGGCGGATTTATCCTTATAGCTTCTATCGTGATTTGGTTTTTGAGTTACTATCCGCGCACAGAAACGGATGCGACCGCTACACTTGCCAACACAGAGCAAACTTCTACGCTTGCTGACGCCGAACAAACGACGGCAAGCG
>JAITPL010000096.1 GCA_031289445.1 Tannerella sp. | reverse complement strand
ACCGGCGCCGCCAAAAAAAATGCGAATAATGCACACCTCCGTAACAGAGCAAGTTTCTTTGCGATATCGTACTTGTTTTAAGCTGTTGTTTACCCGCGTTGACAGACATTCCAAGTCTTGAAGACTTGGAATGTCTTCAGGATTGTCTTCGGGAATGTCTTCGGGAATGTCTTCGGGATTTGAAGCGCTTTCCATCCTTGTTGTGTCCGTAGGGGGCGCGTTGCGCTGTCCCAACATGTCCCCATCATTCTTTCCTGACTTCGTCATTTTTTCAAAAGTGTGTTTCCGTTTCTTTTGATATATTTAATTATCAATTATTTAACTTGTCATAGCCCGCATTTGTCAGCCCTCCAGCAAAGCAGGAACAGTCGATTATCTGAAGTCGTATTTTAGGGTGAATCAAAGACGAAGTCAGGGGTGATACGATTGCATTGCGTGTCGCATCGACGAAGTCAGAACATGCCAAGATTTTTTTACATTTTGTATCTCAGGTTTTCGGGCAATGACGGTACATTTGTTGCTATGGCTAAGCGGTCGGGGTCGGATTCGAGGGCTATGATGCGCAGGCGCGGTTTGACAAATGCGAGCAGCAAAGGATACTCGCCATAACCGACGTTGCGGATTTCAACCTCGCCTTCGTCAGGCATCCGTTCTATCTCGGCTGCAAAATTGCGGTTGCGACGCAGACTGCGACGCACGGCACGCTCCACCGCCGGACCCTTGTACAAGTAGTTGTGAATGACTTTATCCGCATAATAATCCGGCGTTTCGATAGCTATGCGCAGTTTTTCGTACTCTTCCCGATAATAATGCCGCACCTCGCGAGAACGGGCGGAATAATGGGAGGCAAAACGCGGGTCTTCGGGACTGATACGAGGCATGACCTGAATATGCATCTGCCCTTTACGAAGCATAAAGTCGTTCTTGGGCAGCACGTGCCCGACGCCATGAATAATTACCGGTATGAGGTCAAGATGTAGTTTCTCGGCAAGGTAGAATGCGCCCCTGTGAAAACGCAGGATTGAGCAGTCGTCGGAGCGGGTGCCTTCGGGGAAAACGACTATCGAATAGCCACGATCGACTGCCCCCTGCAGGCGGTCAATAGCCTTCTCTATGCCGTCGGAAACGGGATAGTAATCGGCATACTTGATTAGTCGCCCGTAGAAGGGGGAGTTCCAGACCCAGTCGTTAGTAAGAATGATAAGCTTGGGAGTCAGCATCATCACACACATCAAGTCGAGATGCGACTGGTGATTGCAGATGATTACACCCGGACGACGGAAAGTCTCACCCGACAGATTGAGGAAAGTAGTGCGTACCTGCGGGAAATGAAAAAGGAAATAACGAGCCAGCCGATAAAGCAGGCGATGATAAAGGAATTTTGAATTGTATTTTGCATTTGAGGATGAGGATGAGGTTGAGATTGAACTTGAGCTGACGTTTGAGCTGACGTTTGAACTGGCAGTTGCATTTGAGTTTGAACTGGCATTTGAACTTGAGCTGACGTTTGAGCTGGCATTTGCACTTTCGGAAAAAATCTTGAATTTAAAATGGCAAATCACAAAACCCCAGACGGTCATTATCAGGCTTATAATAAGGAAAATAACAAAGACATAAACCATACAGAGCAGATTGCGCAGGGTAACAGGGATAATACGCTTGCGACCTTTCTTCATCGTCAGCAGCCGGAATAGCAGCGATGGGAAAATATACGACATGATGACGACCGAAAACATCCCTATCACCGTTACCTGAGCCAGCGAGCGCAAGGCCGGATGCTCGGCGAATATCAGCATCCCCATCCCTACAAGCATTATCAGTGCCGACATAAAGATGCTTTTCTTGTACGACGCCAGCATCTTGCGTCCGTAAGCATACTCGTACATCAGCCCCTCGGTCATAAATATCGTGTAATCGTCGCCTTGCCCGAAGATAAACGTCGCCAGAATAATATTGACTATATTGAAGCGGATGTCGCAAATATTCATCATTCCCAGAATCCATATCCAACTGAGCGCCAGAGGCGTAAAGGCGATAAGACTCAGTTCGAGACGCCCCATCGAAAATATCAGAAAAGAAAAAACAATAAAGCCGCAGACGTAAAGCACATAATTGAAGTTATCCGACAGCGACGCAACCATGCGGCGAGTGATGGAACCGGCGTCAAAAGCGATAGATGCAGCATTGCGGGCATTCAGCGCAGCTTCCAGTTGTTGAGCGTCCTCGCGATTAATATAAAGCATGTTCACAACCATCGCCTTGCCGTCTTTTTCTATAAGATAATTTTTTGCCAGCATCTCTCTGACAGGCTCAAAATGAGATGCTTCGACAATCTCCCATTTCCTCGCTATCATTTCCTCGAAAGAATCAAAAGCGTCTGCCCGAAATCCCGCGGCGGCGGCTTCGTCTCTCAATGCAGCCCTAAGGCTGTCGCGGCGCGGTTGCCAGAACTCTTCCCAGCGTTTCAACTTGAGAGATTGCATTTCGCGCGAAGGATAAAAACAGCCTACGCCGCTGATTTTATGGACTATACCGCTGTCGAGCAAAGCGCGTACTTGCGGCATGTTTTGTTCGTTATGGCGCAAAGCCTCGTCGAGAGTACGACCTTCCGAGACGTAATACATCAGATGCCGTTCGTTGCTCAGCAATCCGCTCATCTTGTTGAACGAAGCCCGTTGCTCCTCAGTCATGTAATTGATTTTCTGCATGTCGGTCTCGAAGCGCGAGCCTCCACTGTAAAAGCCAAAAAAAACGGTCAACAGCAGAATGGCCGACACTATCAGACGGTTTTTCTCGAAAGGCGTCCCGGCAAGTTTGTCGGACCACGAATCACGCGCACTCGAAGGATCCGCAATCATCTTATCATCAATTAGATGCGGAAGAAAGAAGAGGACAAAAAATATTGTGCACAGCAGTAACAGAGAGGCAAACAATCCGAGGTCGCTCATAGCGTTCGAGCCGATGAATACAAGGCTCAAAAAAGCTCCTACGGTAGTTATGTTGCCGATAGTCAGCGGCTCGATAATATCCTTTATCACGCTGCGAGCCTGACCGACGTGTTTGTGATGCTCAAGGAAATGCAGCGGATAGTTGATGGCGATGCCAAACATTATCGAACTGATTCCTACGGCTATGACCGACACTTCGCCGCGTATCGTGTAGAGTAAGGCGGCGGCAAACAGCCCTCCGAAAGCTACTGACGCGAAAATCAACAGTATCTTCCTGCCGCTGCGAAACGAATAGACCAGCAAGGCCAGCATGACGACGACAGCCAGCGAGACCGAAAACATTGTGTCGGCCTTTATCCGGCTTGAGTTGGCAAGCCCTATCTCGGAAGCTCCGAAATGGCTTATTTTCACATCTTTAAAGGCGCTCTCGGTCTCGGCAACAATCGCCTGTAAGGAATCGAGAAATACCTCGTTCCGAGCCGTCTCGCTCGCCGGAATATTACAATCAATGAAAATCAAAGCCTCGCCATCGCGCGTAAACAGATGGTCTTCATAGAGTTCGAAACTGTCGCCCGCCCTGAAATCACGCAGTTGCCGCATCAGTCCGGCGCTAATCTGTAGCGGGTCGGCAAGCAGATTGTTGCGTACAATCAAACCGGCCGACGACGAGAGGATATTGAGGTTAGCCTCCAATTGCCGTCTGACAGCTTCGCGCGAAAGCAGGGTATCCATACGCAGATAATCGTCTGCATCAAGGAAGTAAGGCATATTGGCAATAACAAACGACGAAACCGCGATCATATCTTCGGGATGAACAGCGTAGAAAACACTCTCCACAAACGATGAATCCATGCGTTCCGACAGTCGTTCGGCGAGCGCATCCGTTGCCTCTATCAGCATCTCCCTAGCCGCCTCGTCATCAACTTCATTTGCAGCCTTCACATCCTTCGCATCCTTCGCACTCTTTGCACTCTTCGCACTCTTTGCAGCGAGATATACGATTACTTTGTTTGATGAGGCGACTAAGCGATAGGCTTCATTAATACGTTGATTATCTTTGTTTTCAGGCAAAAAACGCGATATATCCTCTTGAAAACGTATATGCAATGCGGCATAAAC
>JAITPL010000057.1 GCA_031289445.1 Tannerella sp. | reverse complement strand
CTGTGGCTCGTACCGCAGTATCCGCGGCGGGAATCATTCGACGTCCTGACCGGTATAGATATAACCGCAGAAAAGGCTAAGGCGCTTAGCATCGCAACCGAGGCTTGCTGGCAGGCGATAACAAACCGCGACGCCGGAGCATGGGGACGCGCATCGGTAGCGAGCTTCGAAGCACAGATAGCGATGTTTCCCAATATGCTTCCCGAGGATGTGCGGACAGAACTGGACAGGTATAAGTCGGATGTCTTGGGATGGAAGATATCGGGCGCAGGCGGCGGCGGCTACCTTATCTTTATCAGCGAGAAACCTGTCAAGAACGCAATACGAATAAGGATAAGGAGAAGTTAGAAGGTAGAAAGTAGATTGCTTCGTGCCCCAAGTCCTCAAAGTCTTCAAACTCCTCAAAGTCCTCAATTTATTATAGAAATTATATGAAAGGAATAGTTTTAGCCGGCGGGTCCGGCACACGTTTGTACCCCATCACAAAAGGGGTCTCGAAGCAGATGCTTCCCGTTTATGACAAGCCGATGATATATTATCCCATTTCGGTCTTGATGCTGGCCGGGATACGCGAGATTCTTATCATCTCAACGCCTCTGGACTTGCCGGGTTTTCGTCGTCTGCTTGGCGACGGAAGCGATTTCGGCGTCCGCTTCGAGTATGCCGAACAGCCTTCGCCAGACGGATTGGCACAGGCTTTTATCATCGGCGCCGACTTCATCGGCACAGATAGCGTATGCCTTGTACTGGGCGACAATATCTTCTACGGTCAGAGCTTTTCGCAGATGCTTTGCGATGCAGTCGAGAACATTGAACACGGCAATGCTACCGTCTTCGGCTACTACGTCAACGACCCCGAACGCTACGGAGTAGCTGCTTTCGACGAGGCCGGCAACGTAACGAGCATAGAAGAGAAGCCGCAACAACCCAAGTCGAACTATGCCGTCGTAGGGCTGTATTTCTATCCTAACCGCGTCGTTGAGGTAGCGCGTACCATCAAACCTTCAGCCCGCGGCGAACTTGAAATAACTACCGTCAATCAGTGTTTTCTTGAGGATAATGCACTAAAGGTCAAACTGTTAGGGCGCGGTTTTGCTTGGTTGGATACCGGCACGCACGCATCCCTGTCGGAAGCATCAACCTTCGTAGAGGTAATAGAGAGCCGTCAAGGCTTGAAGATAGCCTGCCTCGAAGAGATAGCCTATCGCAATGGCTGGATAGATACGGCCAAACTGCACGCCCTCGCCGAGCCGATGCTCAAAAACCCATACGGACAATACTTGATAAAGTTAGAAGGTAGAAATTAGAAGGTAGAAATTGGAAGGTAGAAATTGGAAGGTAGAAAGTAGAAGGTAGAAAAGATGAGGGATGACCCTCGCAATCGACTGTGTTAGAAAGGTAAGAGCGACCTTCGCAATCGGCCATGTCACAAAGTAGGGACGACCCTTGCGGTCGCCCGCGTTTAGGTCATCTTTCGGCTATTTTAGAGGGTTTTGAGGGCGAATATATGTGTTGAAAAAAAATATTGGAGGGGATGATTTTAAAAATATTGATTGTCAGATATTTAGCTTCGAGCAGAAAAAAAATTGCAAAGAGAGCAAAAAAAAAACGCCCCAAAATTTTTTTTAATGATAAAAAGATTTTACCTTTGCATTAAATTTATTCGGTTTTCTTCGGAAAACTGTATTGAGAAATGATTATTTTTGTCAAATTAAAATTGTATAATTATGAAAATTAAGGTTTTACTGTTTGCTTTTTTATGTGGCGCAATGATGACTGTTACAGCACAGCAATATCAGCCGCAAGTAGGTTTTAGTACGGAGAATGGTTCTAAGACGAACTTCAAGAAGAACGCCGCTACCGACAACGTGTTTGTCTCGATTGGCGGAGGCTTGAGTGCGTTATTCGGCGACCAGAACAGCGAGGCAGGTTTAGGCGACCGTCTGAATTGGGCAGGCGCTTTATCGGTAGGAAAATGGTACAATCCATATTTCGCTTATCGTCTGCAGCTCAATGGCGGTCAGTTGAAAAATTTCTACTATGCCATTCAGGGAGGAAGTCTTTCCACTACTTTGGTCGAGCAGGATTTCTTATATGGAAATCTGCACGCCGATCTTATGTGGGACGTTACCAACTACTGGGCTCCTTACAACGAGAAGAAAGTAGTTCGCGTCATCCCGTTTGTAGGTATCGGCTACGCTATTCGCGCCGGTAAGTACTCGCAGGAGTTCAAACGTTCGGAATCGCCTTCCGTCAACTTGGGTATCCAGATACCTATCCGTCTGAGCCAGCGCGTAGATCTCTTCCTCGAAGGTCAGTACGCTCTCTACAACGAGGCTTTTAACCGTATCGACATGGGTCAGGAAGAAGACCGCGTATTTCAGGGCCTGGTAGGTTTTAACTTCAAGCTGGGTCGCACCGACTTCGAGGTTATCGAGCCTATGGACTATGACCTGCTGAACGATCTCAATTCGCAGATCAACGCATTGCGCGCTCAGAATGATGAGTTGAGCAAACGTCCGAAATCCTGTCCCGACTGCCCGAAGGCAGTTCCCGTTGTTGAATCTATCGAGAGCCTGAAGAACGTTGTATTCTTCCGCCTGAACAGCTCGGTTATCGACAAGAACCAGGAAGGTTTCATCTTCAACACATCCGAATATGCAAAGAAACACAATTTGCCTGTTAAGGTCGTTGGATATGCAGACAAAAAGACCGGTACGGCCGACTACAACCATGGTCTCTCAGAAAGACGCGCCAAGGCAGTTGCCAAGCGTTTGAGCGAGAAGTACGGTATCCCGACAGAGAAGATTTCGATTGAGTGGAAGGGCGACACCCAGCAACCATACGAAATCAACAACTGGAACCGCGTTGTTATCATGGACACTAATAAGTAGTGTATCATTAGTAGTAGTATTTAATCATCAGAGGTCGGTGGGGTTAAGCCTGCCGACCTCTTTTTTAAAGAAACCGCTATGACTGAAAAAGAAGAATTGATGCTTGACGCGGGCGACAGTATGACGCCGATAGACTGCACCGACAGCCGTTCCTGCTTTCTCAAAGGTATGGACAATACAGGCTGGGGAATGAAGAATCGACTGAGCCGCATCTTCAATCCCAAGACCGGACGTACAGTGATGCTCGCCTTCGACCACGGTTCGATAATGGCAACCACTACCGGCATCGACAGTCTAAGCGCTTCCATCGTGCCGCTGATACATTTCGCGGATTCAATAATATGTACGCGCGGAGTAGTGCGCTCGATAGTTCCGGTGAGCAGCCGCAAGCCTGTCTGTCTGCGTTTTTCGGCAGGCTCGACCGAGTTGTCCGGGCTTAACAACGACAGCCTGATAGACATTGTCGAAGCCTTGCGCCTCAACGCCTCTGCAATAGCTGTAACGGTGGCGCTCGGCGACAGGCATGAAGCCCGCATGATAGCCAACCTGTCAGCCGCCGTCGATGCAGGCAACAAGTACGACATACCGGTCATGGCTGTCGTCCCCATTAACCATCAGGAGCGCGACGCCGCCTACTATGCAATGTTTGCCCGCGTCTGCGCCGAGAACGGAGCTTCTGTTATCAAGACATATTATACCGAGAAAAACTTTGAACGGGTAATACACAACTGCCCTGTGCCGGTGATAGTAGCCGGCGGCAAGAAAATGACGGAGCAGAAAGCGCTCGAGACGTATTGCCGCGCTATAGGCGAGGGAGCCGCCGGTATCGACGTAGGCAGGAACGTGTTTCAGTCGTCGTCGCCTGTAGCAATGATACGCTCAATATCGGCTATCGTCCACGATTCGCTCTTTCCCGACGACGCTTTCCGTATGTTTCGCGAACTGTCAGGCTCATAATCAAATAATTAAAAACTTAAAAATATGGATTACAAACTGATTGTGCTGGATGTTGACGGCACTCTTCTTAACAACGACAACATAATAACCGTCCGCATGAGAGCTACACTTATTAAGGTGCAGCAGATGGGCGTGCGCCTAGTGTTGGCTTCGGGTCGCCCCACTTTCGGCCTCCTGCCTCTGGCTAAGGATATCGAACTTGACAAGTATGGCGGCTACATGCTCTCGTACAACGGCGGACAGATAATAAATATGGCGACAGGCGAGGTGGTATATGAGAAGCGCGTCAATGTTGACATGATTCCTTACCTCGAACGTAAGGCAGCGCAGTACGGCTTCGGTTTCTTCACCTATAAGAACGACGCTATCTATACGAACGATATTTCCAACCCTCATATTGCACGCGAGGCCGAACTGAACGGTATGCGAATGAACGAGGTTGCAAATGTGGCCTCCACGATAAACGCTAAAGATGCGCCATATAAATGTATGCTGACCAGCGATAATACGGATGCTATAGCCGAGCTTGAAAATCACTGGAAGCGCCGTCTGGCAGGCGAGTTTGACGTCTTCCGCTCGGAGGATTATTTCCTCGAAGTAGTACCGCCCTTTATCGACAAGGCCAATTCGTTGAGCATTCTGCTTGAGAAGCTTGGCATAGAGCCTGATAAGGTTATTGCAATCGGTGATGGCGTCTGCGATGTCAGCATGTTGCAGTTGGTCGGTCTGGGCGTCGCCATGGGCAATGCACAGGAATCGGTCAAGGCCTGCGCCGACCGTGTAACGCTTACAAACCAGGAAGATGGCGTCGCGGTAGCAATTGAGATGGCAGTCATCTCGGAGTTACGTCCGGCAGCTATTTCACTGGAGAGCCTCAACGAATCGGCAAAGCACGCTCTGATGGGACATTTAGGCATACAATACACTTATGCTTCGTATGACCGCGTGGAGGCTACAATGCCTGTCGATGGCCGCACACGTCAGCCTTTCGGCATACTGCACGGAGGGGCGACGCTGGCATTAGCCGAGACGGTAGCCGGTCTTGGCTCGCTGATACTATGCAAGCCGGATGAGATAATGGTGGGCATGCAAGTCAGCGGCAATCATCTCTCGTCGGCTCACGAGGGCGATACCGTCCGCGCTGTAGGCACCATCCTCCACAAAGGGCGTTCATCGCACGTCTGGAACGTAGATGTATTCACCTCGACCGACAAACTTGTCTCCTCTATCCGCATCGTCAACAGCGTCATGAAAAAAAGATGATTTTATACAGGATGCGCGGCTGAATTGAATGTAACGAGTTTTTTCCAGTCTATATCCCCATTGTCTTTGCAAAATTCATTCGCAAAATCTTTGGTAAAGCGGTTTATTATCTTGTTGTATGATTGTTGATACTCCTCGTTTCGTTCGTGCGCTTTATGTCCTAACGGCTCGATGACGTCAAGGTAGAGGTTGTCGTTTTCGGATATGAACGACCAGAAATTCTGACCGCAGTACTTGAAATAATCCCCTTTGTCAGGGTTGTTATCCTTGCCATAGCAACAACCGTTGACTGCAATGACGTGCAGTTGAGAGTTCGTTGTTCGCAACGCCTTCTTTGCCGTTTTGAAATCGGCGAGCATCTTCTTTATTTGGCTGCTGTTACCCCAGTTTGGGCCTGATTTGATGCTAACGACATATCGCGTTCCGCCTTTATCAAACTCGAGGTCGATATTAGGGATACCCGATTTCCACTCATTAAACACCTTGTTGTTTATAAAGATGGCGAGACCCTCTAACCACTCGCCAAAAAGCGTTTCCTCGTTTGACGTAATATGAGCGTCAACTATTCCCCGCACAATTTGCTCTGAAGTCATCACATTCTTTGCCTTAAACAGATACGGATTTTTTCGTTTCAAGACCTGTGATAATTTCAATGTATTCAGGCTATTGATCCGCTTTTCGTGGAATACGCCGATATTATCCTCAACGTACTGCGTAACGTCTTTCATCAAAGCTGTCATAGTTTTCGTTTTTTAAGTCAAATAATGTTAGCTGTACAGGCTCTACTATCCTTCTGACCATCTCGTAATACTCAGGTAGGATTTCTATTCCAATCGAATGTCTATTCAGACGCTGTGCTACGATGTTGGTGGTACCGGAACCCATAAAAGGGTCAAGTATGGTATCGCCCTCAACGGAAAATAATTTTATAAACCACTCCGGCAGCCCTTCGGGGAAAGCGGCGCTGTGGTTTTTGTTGTTACATTCGGTTGATAGATGTAAGACGTTAGTAGGATAGACTGTTTCACGGCCAATCCAGTTAGATACGTTTTTGCCAAACCCGCTTCCGTTCTTGGCGTTGTCGCGTATCTTATCGGTGTCGCTAAGATTTTTCAACCTGTTCTTGGCCCAGTCGCCAACAGGGACTCTGACAGCATCCTGATACATGTTGAAAGTCTTGGTTTTGTTGAATTGCAGCAGTCTTTCCCACGCATCCCGAAAGCGATTGGACCACTTGCCCGGAAAGCAGTTTTTTTTGTGCCAGATAAATTCTTCCGTCCACAGCCACCCCTGCTTTTTCATTTCAAGGATGAGTTCCATAACGTATGTGCTTCTCTCTCCGTTCACAACTTTCTCCTTTATATTCAGGATAAACGTACCCGAAGGCTTCAGAACGCGCAACAACTCCTTTGTTATCGGCAAAAACCATTCGACATAATCATCGACGCTAACGCCGCCATAAGTTGATTTGCGCTGGTCGGCGTAAGGCGGGGACGTGAAGATCAGGTCAACCGAATCAGTCGGAATCCTAGCCAGTTCATCCCGGCTGTCACCTAAATATATTTCTGTTTTCAGCTCCATTTTCTTTACTTATAAGATGCAAAGCTACAACAAATAAATGAGATTTCTTGTTTTGCGTTGATTTATCGGCATGGGTTTCATTCAAAGTTGTCAACTAAGAAGACCTCCCCACCGCTGTTTGCAGAGGTAGGGAGGTCTTTGTAACGGCCGCACAGTGGATTTGTGCAAACTCCAATGACAGGATTTGAGCGCCACGAAACCTTTGTAATCCGCCGTGCACGATGCATATCCCCCGAAAGGGACGCGGCCCGCCATTAGTTACATGAGCGTGTCTCGGAATTTTTCGTTATTTGATGAGTTTCCCAATCGAACTGTGCGGCTTAACTCAACGCTTCGCCTTGGCAATGACGGCTTTGAACGCTTCCGGATTGTTCATCGCCAAATCGGCGAGAACTTTGCGGTTGATCTCGATGCCCGCTTCCTTCAGAGCGCCCATAAGGCGCGAGTAGGAGAGGCCTTCGAGACGTGCGCCCGCATTGATACGCTGTATCCACAGTGCGCGGAAGTTGCGTTTCTTTGCGCGGCGGTCGCGGAAAGCGTAGGTTAAACCTTTCTCCCAAGTGTTCTTGGCAACTGTCCATACATTGCGACGTGCGCCGAAGTAACCCCTTGTGAGTTTCAAAATCCGTTTTCTTTTTGCTCTTGAGGCAACATGATTTACTGATCTTGGCATAATTTTAATTTTGTTTTTTGAATGTTAGCGCCACCTTCGCGAGATGAACTTGGGTGCTATACATTCGGTTAATAAAAATGTAATAAACTCCTGATAGCGACTACTTTAAACACAATAATTTCTTAATGTTGCTAATGTCGGCGCCCGCAACCAACCCTACGTGGGTCAAATTACGCTTCTGCTTCTTGGTCTTCTTCGTCAGAATATGACTTTTGAAAGCATGTTTCCTTTTAATTTTACCTGTTCCGGTAAGGGCGAACCTCTTTTTGGCACCGGAATTAGTCTTCAATTTTGGCATAACTTTTAAATTTTAATTGTTAATTTATAAATACTCTAAATCTTTCATTTTCAATCACTTATGAGGCGCTTGATGAGGCGTCGTCATCTTTCTGCAGGCCTTCGCGCTTCTTGAGGCGCTGTTGGATGGTCTGCTTGGGCTGTGCGTGCACGGAAGTCTCGGCACGAGCAGTAGTAACGGTAGCAGTGGCGGCGGCCTGAGATTGAGCGGCGGCGGCAACAGCCGAAGCGCGTTTATTGCCGGGCGTCAGCATGATAATCATGCGTTTACCTTCGAGAACAGGCATCTGTTCTACCTTGCCGTAATCTTCCAGATCGTTGGCGAAACGAAGCAGCAAGACCTCGCCCTGCTCCTTGAAGAGTATCGAACGTCCCTTGAAAAAGACATAAGCCTTGACTTTGGCGCCCTCTTCGAGGAACTCTTTGGCGTGCCGCAGTTTGAAGTCATAGTCGTGGTCGTCGGTCTGCGGACCAAAACGTATCTCCTTGACGGTTATCTTCACTGCCTTTGCTTTCTGCTCCTTTTGCCGCATCTTCTGCTGGTAAAGGAACTTTTGATAATCAATAATTTTGCATACAGGCGGCACCGCGTTACGCGAGACCTCGACAAGGTCCTGCCCCATATCCTCGGCCATCTGAATGGCTTTGTTAATGGAATAGACGCCGCTGGTTATGTTGTCGCCTATAATACGCACTTCAGGCACGTTAATACGCTCGTTAACCCTGTATTGTTCTTTACTTCTATCGTTTCTCATCAAAATGTAATTTGTCCTCCTATATTATTAATATTATTTCTTCCAACTGTTAAGCATTTCATCAATTTCTTGTGAGATTTGCGCTGCAAAGGTAGTAAATTTTATTGAACCTTTATCACCTTCGCCCTGTTTTCTTACAGAAACTTCATCATTTTCCATTTCTTTTTCGCCGACTATAAGCATGTACGGTATGCGTTTAAGCTCATTATCACGTATCTTTCGGCCTATTTTTTCGTTGCGGTCGTCAACGATGACGCTGATGTCATTTTCTTCGAGAGTGCGGGCTATCTGCGCGGCATAGTCGTTGAAACGCTCGCCGATAGGCAGGATTGCCACCTGGTCGGGGGTGAGCCACAGCGGGAACTTACCGGCGGTATGCTCGATAAGCACTGCCACAAAGCGCTCCATAGAGCCGAAGGGTGCGCGGTGAATCATCACCGGACGATGCTTCTGATTGTCCTCGCCTGTATATTCGAGTTCGAAGCGCTCTGGCAGGTTGTAGTCCACCTGTATAGTGCCCAGCTGCCAGCGGCGACCGATAGCATCCTTGACCATGAAATCGAGCTTAGGGCCATAGAAAGCGGCTTCTCCGAGTTCGACCCGCGCGGGCAGACCTTTCTCCCGACAAGCCTCTATGATAGCCTGCTCGGCCTTCTCCCAGTTCTCGTCGGAGCCGATATATTTCTGGCGGTCAGCGGGGTCTCTTAGAGATATCTGCGCCTCAAACTTCTCGAAATTAAGCGCCTTGAAGATGATGAAAATGATGTCCATCACTTTGAGGAACTCGCCTTTGAGCTGGTCGGGGCGGCAGAAGATATGCGCATCATCCTGCGTGAATCCGCGAACTCGCGTCAGTCCGTGCAACTCGCCGCTCTGTTCGTAGCGATAGACAGTACCGAACTCGGCCAGCCTCAGCGGAAGGTCTTTGTAAGAGCGCGGGAAGGCCTTAAATATCTCGCAGTGATGCGGGCAGTTCATGGGCTTCAAGAGAAATTCCTCGCCTTCTTGAGGGGTATGTATGGGCTGAAACGAATCCTTGCCGTATTTCTCGTAATGACCGGACGTAACGTAGAGTTGTTTGCTGCCGATATGCGGAGTGATAACCTGCTTGTAGCCGTACTTTTTCTGTATGCGCTTGAGGAAGTCTTCGAGTTTGAGCCTCAGCTGCGTGCCTCGCGGCAACCAGAGCGGCAACCCTGCGCCGACGTTCTGCGAAAAGGTGAACAGTTCCAGTTCCTTGCCTACCTTGCGATGGTCGCGTTTCTTGGCTTCTTCGAGCAGAACGAGATATTCGTCCAGCTGCTTCTTTCGGGGGAAAGTGATGCCGTAGATACGTGTCAGTTGCTTGCGCGTCTCGTCGCCACGCCAGTAAGCGCCGGCAAGCGCGGTTATCTTGATAGCCTTTATGTATGAAGTATCGGGCAGATGCGGCCCGCGGCAGAGGTCGGTGAACGCGCCCTGCGTATAGGTTGTGATATGACCGTCTTCGAGTTCGCTTATCAGCTCGGTCTTATAGGCCTCGCCGCGATTGCCGAAGAGGGTCAGCGCGTCGGCTTTAGCTATGTCGGCACGTTTTATTTCTTCCTTTTTGCCGGCCAGTTCGGTCATCTTAGCTTCGATAGCGGCGAAATCGGCGTCGGTAAGGGTGAGGTCGCCCAGATCGACGTCATAGTAAAAGCCGTTTTCGACGGCAGGCCCTATGCCGAACTTGACGTTTGGATACAACTCTTGCAGCGCCTCAGCCATCAGGTGAGCGCTCGAATGCCAGAAGGCATGTTTACCTTCGTCGTCATCCCATTTAAGCAGTTGCAGGGATGCGTCGGCAAAGATGGGACGAGTAAGGTCCCACACTTCACCGTTGACTTTGGCGGCCAGCACGTCTTGCGCCAGCCGCTGACTGATGCTCTCGGCAATCTGCATCGCGGTAGTCCCCGCAGCAAACTCTCTTATCGAGCTATCCGGAAATGTTATCTTTATCATCGTATAATAGTGAAAAATTCATTTTTTCGGACTGCAAAGGTAATAAAAAAATTGAAAACTGCATCCAAATATCGGCTAAAACTTTTTTTGAAGCGCTATCTCGCCCGAACGGTGAAATTTTCATAACCGCAAGTCGGATAAGCTACACTGGATACAACAGTTTTTTGCGCAAATACAAAAAACTTGCTTATCTTTGCAGTCGGTTAAGTTCAATGTAAGGCGTAACCAACAAGCCTTTACAGAAATGGGAATACAAATGAAAAGGAATATTTATAGAGCAACAAGCATCACAGCATTGTTATTATGCCTGTCAGTATGCAACGTAACAAGTTCGTCAGCCCAGGCCCGCAAGCCACAGTTTGTCGAAGGAGCCGTAACTCTCTTCGATATGCAATACTTGAATCGGTTGGACGTCAATCAACCGGAAAACGCACTGACTGTATGGGAGCATATTCATGCCGCAGCAACGCTGCAAGGTATTGTCAACCGTCAGAAACCCCGATTATATCTGTTTTACGTAGAAAACGGAGGCGTTAATATCGACCGCTACTGGTGGGATAAGTATCGCCGGTCGGGGAAATGGCTTGGAGATGTAAGCGAAGAACAGGTCGGAGATATTGTGGAACTGGTTACGAAATTCAAGAATGACATACGTGGCGCAGTAGTGTATGACCCTGCCGTAGCGGCTACAAGCAACCTCGCTTCATCAATTGCAGGCGTTGAAGACCTTATTGCCGTAAGATACGACCTGTCGCTTTCGTCGTTGTATTCCAGGCTGATACTTGAGGGTCCCAGGATTCCGGTAAAAAGATGGCTGCTTAACAGAGACGGCTCTTCCATGTTTACCGGCTCGGGAAAAATTCCCGGAACGGATATTGCATCAAGCGGTTCTTCCAAAATTGACGCCTATCGCTGGTTTATAGAGCATTATCTAAAGCGGGAAAAATGCAACACTGCTTATGCAGCGTACTATATCGACCAGTTCTGGTTGCAGAAGCCGACGGTCGCGCCAGGCAACCATCACACGCTGACCAATCATGACTTTTTTGTCGGTAAAAAGGCTTTCTTCTACGATCTCAGTCCCTGGGCGGATGAAAAAGCGACCGACGACGCACGCCAATCAGCCGGAGCAGACCGGCAAATACTTGAAGAAATGCTCTTGCTGGCATACAAACAGAACGGAAACGGCAAAACATTTACCTATCTCGGAGGATTTCCGCCCTGGGCTTACAAATATACGCAACATGCAGGCGGTATGCACGAAGACGTGCCAACCGAATGGGAATATTCGCGGACGATAGGGGCCTATAACGCTTTCAAGGACGCCGACGCCATCGGTTACGGCGCTTTGGCCAATGCTTCTTTTTGGCAACATTATCCGTTGAAGGACGAGTATCCGCAAAAATGGGTTACAAAAGAAGAGCTGCAAGCCAAAGATTATCTGGATGCAAACGGTAAACTGTCGCTGGGGAAAAAGCAGTTGATCGTTTTTTATGTGGGTGATTATGATGCGTCATCATGGTTGTCGCAAACTACGCCTACTCTTTGGGATAATCCTTCGCGGGGAAAAACACCGATGATGTGGAGCATCAGTCCGGTATTGTCGGAGCGTGTCCCGATGGCTTGGGAGTACCGGCGGGAAACGGCAAGTGACAACGACTATTTTGTGGCGGCCGACAATGGAGCGGGTTACCTCAATCCGGGAGAATTGCAGGAGCCTCGTCTTTCCGGTCTTCCCGACGGAACAGCAGACTGGGCGAATCACTGCAAACCTTACTACAAGCTCTGGGGACTGACCGTAACGGGTTTTGTGATAGACGGATTTGCCGAAGGGCTGAGTAGCAAAGGTCTGGATGCTTATTTGTCTTTCAGTCCGAACGGCATAGTTCCGCAAAAAGTCCCTGTAACCATGCTGCACAAAGGAATGCCTGTATTGCGCTCGGACTGGGACATAAACGACGCCAACCCAAGCGTGGCAGCGGCTCAGGTTGTGGAACGTGTTAAAGCCCGCGAAATACCTTTCCACTGGTTTCGCAATATTCTGAAAAGCCCCGAATGGTACGTTCGGGTTACGGAGGAGCTGAAACGCCTTGACCCGGACATCGTATTGGTGGACGCACCTACCTTCTTCGAGCTGTATAAAACGTTTCTGAAAGAAAATCCGAAATATCAATAGGTGATACATAAAATTTTAAGCCAATATTGCAATACCATTGAGGAGAGAAGAAGGCTCTTGCGGCATAGGCGTACTGTGGTGGTGTGCGATGGCAGGGGGGAGAGAGTTTGGAGATGTGGGCGCATGTGAAGGACATTGGGGACGTTGGGGACGTGAGAGATGTGGGAGCATGTTAGAGATGTGAGAGACGTGAGAGACGTGAGAGATGTGAGAGATGTGAGAGATGTGGGAGCATGTTAGAGCATGTTGGAGAGGGTTTGGGGAGGGTTTGGAGAGAGCTTGGAGGGATTGGGAAGGCTATTTGCAAACACTTGAATTTCAGACGGTTAAAAATAAATTTCAAAAGAAATAAAAAAAAGTTCAAGAAAAATTTGGTGATGTCAAAACAAACATTTATCTTTGTGGCCTGAAACAAACAAAATTAGAATGAAATTAGGACCAAACTCACCTATCAAATCGGTTTTCTCCCCTGTTGAAAACTTCAGCGACCAACTCCAACAATTTGGCCGCCAGGTTAGCTTTGACCGACTGCCCGACTTCCCTTTATTACTAGAGAGAGAGAGAGAGAGAGAGAGAGAGTTCTGCCCGGTGTTAAGTATATAGATTCGCGCGCGAAATATACTAAAAATAAATCATTCCACAAGCACTATCCTATCATTAATTGTAGGGGCGAATTGCATTCGCCCATCATCGCGTGTCGCACATCCGTCATCTGCCTGTGCGTATCCGTCGCAGACAGGCTGCGAAAGGTAGATAAACAATCTATCAAGCAATTTCCAATAGAGCCAATAGAACAAGACTGCTTAGCACCTCTCAGTGGCGTCTCACCACGTCGCAGTGACAATGTAACACGTCGCAATGGCTCTGCAACACGTCGCAATGGCTCTGCAACACGACAAAATCGTTCCGCGATATGGCAAAACGGGAATGTAACAGAGCAAAATCGTTCTGCGACACAGCAAAATCATGATGCGACACGACAAAATCGTTCCGCGACACGACAAAATCATGATGTAACACAGCAAAACCGTTCCGCGACACGACAAAACGGGAATGTAACATAACAAAATCGTTCTGCGACACGACAAAATCATTATGTAACGAGATATAACAGCAAATAAACGGCATGAAAAAAGATCGAACACTCGCAGCCAGACTGCATGACATTGAGAACGGTATTTCGGGCGTACAAAACAACCCGGAGATACAGGAACGAATGACGCAATACGGTTATACGCCGGAGCGCGTAGCCGAAGGACAGGTGAAACTGGCGAACGTCAAGCGGTTGACGGCGCTCCACGCGGAGGAATACAGCGACCGCTTTGTGGCGACCGACAAATTGGGCAAGGCGTGGACGGCTGTCTATGCCAAGTATATGATCACGCTGAAAGTGGTGCGCGTAGCGTTTCACCGCGAGACAGGCAAGCTACAGGACTTTCGCGCTACCGGCATACGTCGCCGCAGTCTGTCGGGATGGCTGAACGACGCGCGTATCCTTTATAC
>JAITPL010000039.1 GCA_031289445.1 Tannerella sp. | reverse complement strand
AATTAATATTATTTAACTTTGTAGTGCGTAATTTTTACGCAAATAAATTTGGCCACTTGAAAAATAGTCCGTACCTTTGCTGCGTATTTTTTACACAATGAAGTACTAATTTTTTAATTTACTTATTTTAAAGCTATGATTGATAGAGATTTAATTATTTACAGGAATTTGGCGGTTTACCTTATTGAGGGGAAAAACCGTTTGACGGAAAACTACATGACTCTCGAAGAGGCTATGGACAGCGGACTGACGGTCTTGCACGAGACAGGGGATGTGGGCGAGTTGATGATTGACAACAAGTCGGATCGGTATGTGTTCGTGATGGCCGGCGACATTGTGAAAGGCGGTCGTCAGGATCGTACAATGGCGGCGGACGTGATTCTGAAACCCGCGAGCAGGAACGTTCCGCTCAAGTCGTTTTGCGTGGAGCAAAGCCGCTGGCATCAACGCGGGCGGGAGGATGCAACGTATTTCTCGGCGTCGAAAAAGATGCTGAGCGACGAGAAGCTGAAGATTGCGAGCCGTTACCGCGAAAGCCAGAGTGAGGTCTGGGACGAAGTGGCGTGTTATCAGAGAAATGCAAGTATGGCCTTGGGCAGTGAGGTGAGAAGTCGGGAATCGGCGTCGAGCCTGCAACTGACCCTGGATAACGAAAACCTGCAAAACTCTGTGAAAGAGTACCTTGATGCCATACGGCCTGCCTTTGACAGGAAATCGGGCATAACAGGAATTGCGTTCAGCATCAATGGCAGAATTTCGACGGTAGAGAATTTCGGAAGCGCCGAGCTGTTCGGCAAACTGCGCGACAAACTGCGCGACAAACTGCTCGAATCGGCTGCAAATGAGGCATTTTCAAAGTATGACGGAAGGCTGGATTACAGAATTCCGTCGGCAGAAGATGTGAAAAACTTCATCATCGAAGCCAAGAGCGGTCGGGAAAATGTATCCAAAACAGGAGAGATAACTCTCGAACGGCGTTACGAAACCTCTCGAAGCATCCTTTTCAAGACCTACCATGAGGATGAAGGCAGGAAAGAAAAAGTTCATACTTCGGTTTATAACACCGACGGATTGGAAGTTAACGGCAGAAGACACGATTATCGCAGTAACAGACCATGGTAGGTTGCTACAATGTTCTCCCATCTGTTTATCCCGCGCGATGAAGCTATTGTTTTCGACGAGGAAGTGAAAACGGCAAGCCTGAAAACGGCTTGCCGTTTTTGACAATTCAAAAATATTTCGTAACTTTGTAAGATAAGGCAAGGATTTTTTTCAGTCGGGCAGCAATTGCACATCACTTGTATTGATATTCATACATAGCCCTTTACCGAGAGGCATAATCTCGGTGTAACAAGCTGTGTGGACAATGGCGACCACATCCTAAAATCCTGTCGCAGTCATCTTTTAAGGCGCTTTTTGATGAATAAAAGCACAAGAAACCAAATACCAACAGCAGTAAGCCAAGTAATAAGGTAAACTATCACATTCTCTATTCCATTATCGGGTAAGAATATGGATGAAAAAAATTTCCTGATGGGTCTGGCGCTAAAACCAGCGGCTATAACCACTATAATTAGAATATTTCGGTTTAAACTTTTATCCATATTATCAAGGGGTTTTATTTTCATAACGATTTGATTACAGTTCCTTCGGGTAAAACAAATTTCTCGGACGAGACAGACGCATCTTCCTGAATCTCGGTCGCCGTCTCGGTCGCAACAGTCATTCCGTTGGCAACCGTTTCGGTCTTCAAGCTTATTCCTCTCCACACGTGCGTCGTGATGGTAATCTTCTGGCCCATCTGCGTCATCTCCAAGGTATATTTCTTGCAGGGCTTGCCTGCAATCTCACTCTCACCGGCCTCTTTCATCTTGAATTGCTCCATGATTTCGGGGGTGAGGGCCAAGTAATTGACCGGCTTCTGCGGTAGCGGAATTTTCGTCGCCACCTTTAAGTCCAGGTCAATGTTAAGCACAGTCGAATCCGTCATAATAGTTCGGGTGTGCTTGTCCACGCCGGTAGTGATACCGTCCTTTATAGTTATCTCTGCGGCCTCATTCTTTCCGTAGTCGTCAAAGTAAGTAGTCGCCGCAAGCTTCATTCCCATGGCCACGATCTCTTTTTTGATAATAGCGGTCTTGACCTCGTACCTTTTGGCGTCTGCCGCCGAAAGTGTTATTGCCGCAAGCAACAATAAGCAAACCAGGAGGGGCTTCATCGGCGCCTCCCTGCGTACGCGAAGATTCGACGTATCGCTCATTCTGTTTAACAAAATCCTTATCATAATTTCTAAATATTTTATTTCCAAGGGTACAAAGAAACGAATAATTTTTTGAACTGCCAAATTTTTGACTAAAAATTTTTCTCGCCCCCTCTTTACATCTCATCTGAAGTATTCAGGCTCGTAATTCCTGACTCGGCAAGGTCTTTATCGCTGATAATGTGTTATTTATAACAATAGTACCGAACAGCCTTATTGTATAAAGTACAATATCTATAATACAATAATATTTTACGAAAGTATTGATTATAAACATGTTGTATAATACCCGATAACGATGGTATCAGGTCAATATTTCTGAAGTTCTAACATGGGCGACCGCAAGGGTTTCCCCTACATCCACACCGCAAGGGTCGCCCCTTATAACATGGGCGACCGCAAGGGTTGCCCCCCAATGTCGTCAATTTAAGGAAAAGTCACCGGGGAATAGCATTATTGGCAGACATTCCAAGTCTTAGAGACTTGGAATGTCTTATAGGGTTGCCCCTACTTCCAAGATGGGCGACCGCAAGGGTGTCGCCCCTACGGCGACAAAGTAGAAAAACTCTTATCCCGCGCGGGGGCGGGACAAGAGTTTCGTTTATCGTCAAGATGTCGGTACTTGCTATTTCTTGAAAAAATCCTTGACCGCATCATTGGGCACCATCTCTTCACGGAAGATATAAGCTCCCGTCTTGTCGGATTTGACCATCTTTATCACCTTTGAGTAGGTGCGTCCTTCGCCGGACTTGAACGTTGCGACTACTTTTTTTGCCATCTGTTTATCCTCCTATTATTTAATTTCCTTGTGAACGGTCATTCTCTTCAGAATGGGGTTATACTTCTTCAGTTCAAGACGTTGCGTCGTGTTCTTGCGGTTCTTCGTAGTGATGTAGCGGGACGTGCCCGGCTGACCACTCGCTTTGTGTTCGGTGCATTCGAGGATGACCTGAATCCTGTTTCCTTTTACTTTCTTTGCCATTTGCTTGTTCCTCCTTGTTTATGAATTTAAATAACCTGACTCGGCGGCGCCCTTGAGAGCGGCGTCGAGACCAATTTTGTTAATCAACCGCAATCCCGCGGCCGATACGTTGAGATTTATCCAGCAATCCTGCTCTACCCAGTAGAACTTCTTTGTGAACAGGTTCACGTTAAACTTGCGCTTGGTACGCAGGTTCGAGTGAGCCACGTTGTTGCCGTACTGTGCCTTCTTTCCTGTAATTTGACAAATTTTTGACATCTTGCTTATTCTTTATGTTTAATTAATATTCTCGTTTCAGGGCGCAAAGGTAAGGATAATTTATGACATCACAAAACTTTACGCAAAAAAAATGTGCGCAGGATGAGACTCGAACTCACACACCGTTACCGGCACTACCCCCTCAAAGTAGCGTGTCTACCAATTTCACCACCTGCGCTTCTATCAGAACTAACGTGCCCGGAACAGGACTCGAACCTGCACAGCTTTAACCCTACTCGCACCTGAAACGAGCGCGTCTACCAATTCCGCCACCCGGGCATTTCGTATCATTCTGTTTTCAACAATAAAAAAGGCGACCTCTGTCGCTCATTTTTGGAGCGGAAGACGGGACTCGAACCCGCGACCCCGACCTTGGCAAGGTCGTGCTCTACCAACAGAGCTACTTCCGCATTTCCTGTTTTGCGGCTGCAAAGGTACGACTTATTTTTTAATCTGCAAACTTTTTGGCGAAAAATTTTTCAATTTGCCTGAAAATTTCTCCTGTCCACATCACAAACGAGGTTATTCCGATGACGATTCCCCAGTCTGACGGCCTTAGAGGGACGACATTGAACATGCTGCCTCCAAAGGTAACAATCAGCCATTGACCCAGGAGGATAACAGCGGCAATAGCAAGGAATCCGCGGCACCGGTGCAGGATGGCGAAAGCCGACTTGCCGGTCATGAAAGCCTTGGCATTGAACATGTTCCAGAACTGCAACATAACGAATATTGTAAAAAACAGCGACAACTCGTAGGCCGACAAGCCGTTACCCGCTTCAAAATTCAGAAAGCTGCGACCTAAATCTGCAATGCTGAAATCGTTTAATGTTTGAATATCAGCATGTTTGAAGTATTGAAGCAAAGCAAACAGCAAGACGACGAAAAACAAGCCTACGCCGATAATCTGCTTGACCATAGCGGGTGTTATAATATGGTCGGTTGTTTTGCGGGGCTTGTCAAGCATCACTTTCGCATTGGGAGGCAGCGAGGCCAAGGCTAAAGCCGCAAAAGTATCCATTATAAGATTGACCCATAACATCTGGGTTACGGTCAGCGGGGATTCGGCGCCGAGAAATGCGCCTATCAATACAATAATACAGGCAGCGACGTTAATAGTCATCTGAAAGAGGATAAACCGCTGAATGTTCTGATAGAGAGAGCGTCCCCACATCACGGCGCGCGAGATGCTGCTGAACGAGTTGTCGAGAATGGTTATGTCGCTTGCTTCTTTGGCCACGCTTGTACCGTCGCCCATTGACAATCCCACTTGTGCCGCGTTCAAGGCCGGAGCGTCGTTCGTTCCGTCGCCGGTTACGGCTACAACCTGATTTTTTTGTTGCAAAAGCTGCACCAGACGCTGTTTATCCATAGGACGCGCGCGCGACATGATTTTTATATCAAGCACTCGCTTCAGCAGTTCGTCGTCCGGCATGGCGGCAAAATCATTTCCATTAATATGATGATTATCAGGCTCGTTACTATCCCACAGACCTATCTGTCGCCCTATTTCTTTGGCTGTTGCGGAAGTATCGCCTGTAACAATTTTCACTGCTATACCGGCGCTCAGGCAAGTTTTGACCGCTTCGGGCGCTTCTGTTCGCACGGGGTCGGAGATAGCGACTACGCCAAGGAATCCGGCGTCAATATCCTGCGAAAGCGGGGCTGCAAGAGACAGAGAGCTATCGTCGTCCAATATCTTACAGGCGAAACCGAGTGTACGCATCGCTTTATTCTGATATTCAAGGAGTTTATGATGCATGGGCGCTTTCCAATCTTCATTTGCCTGCGGGGAAGAATTTTCCTGTCGAAACGGATGCTTACACAGTTCCATGACGATTTCGGGCGCTCCCTTGATGTACAGTATGTTTTTACCAAGGATGGGGGAATGAACGACAGTCGCCATATACTTGCGCTCGGTCGAAAAGGTCAGCTGTTCAATCACTTCCGCTTCTTCGCGCAAATGCAGGTAATTGATGCCTTGTTCGTTAAGCCACAACAGCAAAGCGCCTTCGGTAGGATTGCCCAAAACCTTGATTTTGTTCGGGTTGGAATAATCAAGATAGGCGGTCGAGTTTACGGCTATTCCTTCATATATAATGTCTATGCAATCTTTCAAATCACAGAAATCATGATCCCAGACTTTCATTTGATTTTGGGTCAGCGTACCGGTTTTATCGGTGCAGATGACGGTAGCGGCGCCCATCGTTTCACATGCGTGCATTTTGCGGACGAGGTTGTTGGTTGACAGCATCCGCTTCATACTCAATGCCAGACTGAGAGTAACGCTCATCGGCAGCCCTTCGGGAACAGCAACCACAATCACGGTAACGGCAATCATGACCGTCTGTAGCAGGAAACTGCCAAAAAGAAGCCATACATTACCTTCCGATCCGGCCGACGCCCCAAGGTTATCCGCAAAAAACCATATCAAACGCCCTGCAACTATCATGACTGCAATAGCATAGCTTGCTTTTGTAATCAAAGCGGCCAGCTTGTCAAGCTGTTTATTGAGAGGCGTCTCTACGCCGCTGTCGATTTGCGCCCCTTCGTACACTTTGCCATACTCGGTAGCGTCGCCCACCTTCAAGACGCACATAATACCGTGCCCGTCAACTACCGTCGTGCCTTTCATCACATGATTGGACGGATAGGTAGCCTCGGCGTCGAAATCTGCCGCGTTGACAGTCTTTCGGCATACCGGCTCGCCTGTCAGTGTGGATTCGTTGATTTGCATGGAGACAGCTTCCAGCAGTTCGCCGTCGGCCGGTAGCTCCTCGCCTGCTTCGAGTATGACAATATCACCTACAACTACCTGTTGCTTGGTTATTTCAAATATATTATCATTGCGTATTACTTTAACAAGCGTGTCGTCGTTGACTTTGTTCAGCACCTCGAATTTTCTGTTAGCGCTCAACTCGAACAGAAAACCCACAATCGTAGCCAGCAACACGGCTATCAGGATGCCAACCGGCTCGAAGAAGACGCTAAGCGTACCGTGTCCCGCAAAAAACTCATGGCAGGATACGCCAATCGACAACAACAAAGCTATCAGCAGAATGACGATGATAGGGTCGGTGAATTTTTCGAGGAACAGCAACCATAGCGATTCCTTTTTAGGCGGTGTAAGAATATTTTCGCCGTGTATCTTGCGGCTCTCTACAACCTGCTGGTCTGTCAAGCCTTTATAATGACGTTTTTGTTCCATTTTTCAAATCAAAGAAAGCACAAAAGTACGGATAATTTAAAAATTAATGATACTTTTGCGGCTGATTAATAGAAACAAGAAGATATTAAAGGACTGAAATACATAATAATAACGGCTTTAGCATGTTTTATACTACTCTATGCCTTGCCTGTCATTCTGCTGGACATCCCGTCGATTCAGCAGAAAGTAACTGCTTTTACCGTAAGCCAACTGTCGAAGCGCCTCAATACAGATGTACGGATAGAAAATGTAGATATAGAATGGCTTAATCGCTTCATACTCAAGAATGTAATAATCGACGACCCTTCGGGAGAACGCTTATTGGAAGCCGGAAATGTAACCGTCGGTTTCAAACTGCGCTCCCTGTTTCGCGACAAGTGGATACTGACGACTGTGCGGCTGTTCGACGTTACCTGCCATATCAAGCGCGAGAACTCGCACAGCGACACTAATTTGCAGTTTATTTTAGACGCTTTTGCGGGCAATTCGACAAACGAGAGCAATATCGAACTGAAAATAAGCTCTATACTGATACGCAAAGGACGCTTTACATACGACATCCTCGATAAAGCCAACAATGTGCGCCATTTCAATCCCGACCATCTGGACATAAGCAATATCAACGGCGCCCTGTCGGTGAAGCATTTCAGCAGCGACAGCCTTATGGCGGTGGTCAACAAATTCAGTTTCAATGAGATATCCGGCTTGGACGTCCGCAAGTTATCGTTTGGCATAAGCTGCAATCGCGATTCCTTACTGCTTCACGACATAGCTCTGACTCTACCCGCTTCGAGCATCTCTATCCCGACGGCCGGCATCCGGCTTAACAATACCGACAGCCTGCCTGCCATTTCAGGCGAATCGCCCCTGTTTCTGAAGATTGCAAGGTCAAAAATCGCCCCTGCCGACTTTGATGCGTTGACGCCCCTGCCGGTCGGTTTTACCGATATTATTGACGCTTCCGCAGATATCGGCGGCTCTATAGATTCACTTTCTCTCGACCAGGTAATAATAATGTACGGGAACAAAATGTCACTTGCGGGAGGCATCAACATAAAAGGCCTCGCCGACAAAGGCAACCCGCCTTATCTGAACGGACATTTAAGCCAATTGAACATCACTACCGACGACATACAGAAATTGATACACAACTTCGACGCTATTCAACTGCCTACGCCTGTGATGCGTCTGGGCGAACTGCATTTCAAGGGCGAAGTAGCAGGTTTTATCGACAATCTGACAACGCAGGTAGAAATATCTTCGCCGATAGGCTCCGTGAAGATGGATGTGAAAACAGGATACAGCAAGGACACGACCCTGTTTATTCGGGGAAACTTAACTTCGTCCAGCCTGATAATCAGCTCATTGTTTGACGAAGGCAATCCATTCGGCAAAGCGCGGTTTAACGCGGATATAAAACTGCAAAAAACCGGACGCGAAGCCCTGTACGGCACGATAAAAACAAACGTAAACGAGATTGAATATCGAGGCTACGAATACAAAAACATATCTGTGTCAGGAGGTTTCAGGAAGAACAGATATGAAGGAATCGTGCACATCGACGACCCTTACGGACACTTCGACATGCAGGGATTGCTGATAAACGACAAGGATAAGTTCGAGATGGAATTAATAGCCGATCTTGACGGTTTCCGCCCCGACACGCTCCATCTAATCGACAACTTCAAGCATCCCGAAATAGCCTTGAGCCTTAATGCCAGCTTCACCGGCAGCAATCCTGACGATTTCGACGGTTACATAAGGCTCAAAAACCTCTCTTTCAGAACAGATATTGACAGTTTCGCGATTCGAGACGTCCTCATCGCATCATCGTCGGAAAAACCATCGTCGGAAGAAGCGCAAAACAGACGTCTGAGAATCACCTCCGACGTTATCAACGCAGATCTGTCGGGGCGCTATTCTTTAACCTCCCTTCTACCCGACCTGCTGACTACAACCCGAAAATATTTGCCTTCGCTGGTCGAGACATACCATAAAGACAGTGTGCCGACAGAAAAAAACATCTTTGACTATCATATAGTTATCAACAATACCGAACATATTTCAAACACATTGAAACTGCCTGTTACCATCCTCGAAAAGGCTACAATCGAGGGACGTTACGATAATGCTTCGGGCAAGCTGCTGAGCAATATAAACATACCAAGTTTCAATATCGGAACAAACAAGTTTGAAAAGGGAAGCATTCACATTAATAATAAAGACGGGAAGATTAACCTAAACCTGAATGTAACGCATTACAACAAAAACGGTCTGCATAACGCGCTAAGCCTGAAGTCCGACGCAGGAGACGACAAGATAGGCCTCAAACTGCAATGGTCAAACGACAAGACCGAAAAATATGAAGCGGAGATAGACGCCTCGGCCTTGTTTACCAAAGACGCGAACAAAGACGGACGCGCCGATCTGCGTACCGAAATAACTGTAAATCCTACGCGGATAGTAATGAAAGATTCCGTCTGGCACATTGACCCGGCCTCGGCTACAGTCACTGACGGCAAGATCAACATCGACAATTTCTATATCACCAAAGGAGAGCAATACCTGCATCTCAACGGCGTTATCTCGAAAGATCCCAGAGAGACATTTTTCCTTGACATGAAAGATGTTGAAATATCATATATCTTTGACGTACTTAACATTCCCGCTCTGCGATTCGGCGGACTTGCAACCGGCGCCGTTAACGGTCGCGACCTGCTTGGGAGCATGATGATAGGCGGACGCCTTGAAGTGCAGGATTTCTCTTTCAATCAGGTCGTTCAGGGAAAACTGAAACTGTCGAGCGAATGGGACAGCGACATTCTGGCAATACGTCTTTTAGGGTCAATCTACAAAAACGATTCCATATATACAGACGTTGACGGTGAGATCTTTCCGGTAGGCGCTAATCAAGGCCTCTCAATCCATTTCAACGCGAATGAGATTAACCTCGCTTTCGTGCAAAGATATATGAGCGCCTTCGCAAGCAACGTGCAGGGATTGGGCTTCGGCCATGTCCTTCTACACGGCAATTTCTCCGATATTTTTATAGAAGGAAATCCCTATATCCGCGACGCCAGCATGAAAGTGAATATCCTGAATACCTCATATTCGTTTTCCGACACTCTCTTTCTTGATAAATACGGCATCGGCACAAAACAGACGGCCGTCCGGGACAGAAACAACAATACCGGAATCCTGAACTTCATGCTTCATCACAACAGTTTTCGCGACCTGAGCTATGAACTTGACGTCAACGCCGAAAAATTGCTGGTTTATGATATTCCGCAAACCGTCAATCCCAAGATATACGGACAGGTCTATGCCAGCGGACAAACACATATCGAAGGTACGGAAGATAATATCCTCGTTGATGGCAATGCGCGTTGTGAAGCAGGCACATCGGTAGGTTTCAATTTCATGAACGATTCGAAGGTCAACGACTACGATTTCATTTCTTTCGCAGAACATCGACAGACGGCCGACGGCGATACAACGGCGGTCATCAACGGTAACGGTAACGGTCATTCTTCCATGGACTATCAACTTAACTTCCTTGTAAACGCTACTCCCAGTGCGAAGATTGAGCTAACAATCGACTCCGACGACGGCGACAAACTGAGGGGTGAAGGCAACGGTAATATTCAAATCAGTTACGGCAGTCGCAGTGATTTGCAACTGTTCGGCAACTACTTGATTACCAACGGCACATACAACTTCAACCTGCAGCAGGTCGTGCGTAAACGCTTTAATATTCGCGATGGCAGCACGGTGTCTTTTCGCGGAGACCCGATGGCCGCCATCCTCGATATCAACGCTTCGTACAATTTGGCCGCCAATATTCAAGACCTCGACGAAACGCTGATAATGGAAACAGGAACGCCTACAATACCGGTTAATTGCATACTGAAGCTGGACGGTCGGCTGCAGAATCCGGATATCTCATTCGACCTCGAACTGCCCAACTCGAACAGCGAACTCGAACGGCAGGTCAAATCATTTATAGATACCGAAGATATGATGACGCGACAAATCATTTACCTCCTTGTACTCAACAAGTTCTATACCCCCGATTATTCGCGCAACACATATACCGGCGACGAGTTTAGCGCTGTGGCTTCATCGGCGCTGTCCTCGCAACTGTCGAATCTGCTCAGTACCCTCACCGATAAAGTGCAGATAGGCACTAACATACGCTCGCGACAGGACGGCATAAAGGATACCGAGGTGGAGATGCTGCTGTCGAGCCAACTGCTCAATAACCGCCTGCTCTTCAACGGCAATTTCGGATACAAGGATAACTATATTCAATCGAATGCCTTCGTAGGCGAGTTCGACCTCGAATATAAACTGACCCGCACCGGCGACATAAGCCTCAAAGCCTACAATCACGCAAACGACCTCTATCGCTACAACACCAAATCACTCACACGTCAAGGCGTAGGCTTAATGTTCCGCAAGGACTTCTCCATATTTTCAGACATTTTCAGACGAAGAAGAACTTCTCTGGTTCCCCCGCCACCCCCAAAGCCCTGACGGATGGACTGTACGTTATTCACTATTCACTATTCGTTATTCACTATTCACTACGCTCTTTTAGTGTGGTTTAAACCGTCATTTGGCAAAAACATGTTATATAACATATTCCAAATTCAACGTGTTTCAAATTATATAACTACCTTTACGGTCGATTTTAAACGATTTTATGGAGAACGAACAAACTCTTTCAGGACTGAAAATTTCTGATTTTCAGAAGGTTGTCGATGGTAAAGAAGTCTCGCTTTACGTGATTAAGAACGATGCGGGCATGGAAGTTTCCATCACCAACTACGGAGCTAAGGTAGTGTCCCTCGTGGTGCCCGATAAAGACGGAAAACCGACGGACGTAGTAACAGGACACGCTTCTATCGACGACTATCTGACGTCGGAAGAGCCTTATTTCGGAGCAATCTGTGGCAGATACGGCAACCGTATCGCCAAAGGACGCTTCGAACTCGACGGCGTTGTCTATGACAATCTCGCCATCAACAACGGACCTAACAGTCTGCATGGCGGTGTCAAGGGCTTCAACTCCGTCGTCTGGGACGTTTTAGAAGTTTCGGAAAACGTATTGAAGCTGAAATATGTGTCGGTCGATGGCGAAGAAGGCTTTCCCGGAACACTTGAGACAACCGTTGAATACAGGGTGGTAAAGGATGAGAATTATTTTACTGTCAAGTATGGGGCTGTAACCGACAAACCGACAGTGCTGAATCTTACGAATCACTCGTACTTCAACCTCTCGGGCGCGGGCGACCCCGATATTGGCGACCATCTCCTGTCAATTAACGCCGACTACTATCTGCCGACCGATGAAACGGCTATCCCCTACGGCCCTAAGGAGCCGGTCAAAGGTACGCCAATGGATTTCAAGGAAGTAAAGACGATTGGCGAACATATCAACGACGACTTCGAACAACTGAAATTCGGTCACGGCTACGACCATACATATATATTAGATAGAAGCAGGTCTGATGGCAATATTGACTATTCCGCAATAAGCATCTCTCCCAAGACGGATATTGTTATGGGAGTAATCACCTCCGAGCCGGGATTGCAACTCTACACAGGTAACTGGATGACAGGCAATTTAGTCGGGAAGAACGGTCAACGCTACCCCCGACGCTCGGCTTTCTGCCTCGAAACTCAACATTTTCCCGACAGTCCGAACCGGCCGGAGTATCCTTCAACGGTTTTGCGACCAAACGAACATTTCTTGAGCTTTACTATTTTCATGTTTACAACCGTTAATTCACATCAAAAATAAATTTTTTTAAATAACTAATAAATTAATAATCTTAGAATTATGGCACAAAAAGACAACAAAAACTATTTGCTACCAATCATTATGATGGTATTGCTGTTTGGTATGATTTCATTCGTTACCAATCTGGCAGCCCCTATGGGGAAAATTTTAATAAACCAGTTCGGCGTATCCAATGCGCTTGGTTTGTTCGGCAACCTTGCCAACTTTATCGCTTATGCGGTGATGGGCATACCCGGCGGTATGATGCTGCAACGCTACGGTTACAAGAAGACGGCGCTTATAGCGATAGCCGTCGGTATCGTAGGAGTGCTTATCCAATACCTGTCAGGTGGCGAGGCAAGCTTTGTCATCTATCTGGTAGGCGCGTTCGTGGCCGGCTTCTCCATGTGTTTGCTCAACACGGTAGTCAACCCGATGCTTAACACCCTCGGCGGCGGCGGCAACAAAGGCAACCAACTGATACAGGTCGGCGGTTCGTTCAACTCCGTTTTGGGAACGGTGACCCCGATGTTCGTTGGCGTGCTTGTAGGCGAGATCACGAAAGCCAACATCACAGACGTTTACCCCGTGCTTTTCATCGCAATGGGTGTATTCGCGCTCGCTTTCGCCGTTCTGGCATTGGTCAGGATACCCGAACCGCACGCAGAAAAGGCTTCCGAACCGCTTGGCGCACTGATATCCGGCGCATTGAAATTCCGCCATTTCGTTCTTGGCGCTATTGCCATCTTCATATATGTAGGAGTTGACGTAGGCACTCCGGGCGTACTCGATTTGTGGCTCACCAAAGGCATCGGCATCTCAACTACCATATCCGGCTTCGTATGCGGAACATACTGGTTCCTGATGCTTTGCGGACGACTGACAGGCGCTTCTATCGGCGGCAAGGTATCGAGTAAACTGATGCTTACCGTAACTTCGGCCGTTGGCCTGATATTAGTTGCGCTGGCCATGTTCTCGCCTGTTTCCTCACTTGTAAATATTCCCGTAC